>NZ_CALINL010000244.1 GCF_938045225.1 uncultured Campylobacter sp. | reverse complement strand
TTACACCATCAGCATCTTTTACTAAGTATGTATCATTTTTATAAGTAAATGCCCATACTTTATTAGCCACAGTAGCAGCAGCGTCTGTTAATACCTTATTTACAGCATCTTTTAGCGTAGCTTCTGCATTTAGATCCGCGGCTGTATATTTAGCCCACTGGGTTACAGTATCTAGATCTATCTTGTCGCCTTTTTCTATGTTAACTAGAGATACGTATTTGCTAGCATCTGCATCTGTTGTTGCATCTTTCAATTTAAACGTATCTACGCCTCTACCGCCGTCGATAGTAACCACATTAGGTTCATCCGTAGTACCAGCTTCAGCTATAGCGCCGACGGTGATCACGTCTTTGCCGTCAGTTGCCACTAGGCTTAGTGATTGCTTATTTGCGGTCAATACGGTCGTTAAATCGATAACGCCGTGTTCAGCACTCTTTAGTCCGCTCAAATTTACAGTTTTTAGATTATTTGAAGCGACTAGACCGAGAGTATATTTATCTTCGCCGTCGCCTAGAGTTCCGGTTACCGTAAATGTTTTAGCATCTTCGGTTGATTTGAATACAAATTCATCTTGACCGACAGAGGCTGTTACATCTATCTTTGAGTCTACGTTTACCTTATCTGTTGAAGCCACTTCTAGAGTCACGGCATTGCTAGGCGTTATAGCAGAGCCTTTATAGACGATCTCTCCGCCCTTGATATTTCCTACGACATTAGCCTGTAAAGACTTGCTTAGATCTATCGTTACTTTAGAATCGGCACCGGTATCGATAGTACCAAGCTGTACCACGCCTTCGGTTTTGCCTGAAGTTATATTTACCGCGCTCTTATGAACGTCGTAGAAATCAGGAGATTCTGCTATATATATGTCTCCTATAGTTAAGCCTTTAGCTAGTTTATCGGCCGTTACCGTATATGTAGAGCCGTGGTTTACATCGCCGCTACCAAAGTCGCCTACACTTACCGAATCTTTTACATTTGTAAATTTAAGCGAAGTAGTAGAGTCTATCTGAGTTCCGTTAATATCGCCGATAGTAATGCTATCGCCCAAGTTTTTAAAGTCGCCGTTTAGCGAATTTAGATTTGAGATGTCGCCTATAGTTACGGCGTCTTTGATGCCGTCTAGCGACAGTACGCCTTCGTGAGCCTTACCGTTAGTAGCGGTTGCTTTGAGATCAATGTTACCTAGATTAAAGGTTTTTTCTACATTTTTTGCTACGATTTTTACTTCGCTAGCCTCTAAATCGTTTCGAGCGACGCCTACGTTGCCTTTTATGTCCACAAAATTTAGCAATATTGCGGATTTTGCCTTCGAGTTTGTGATATCTCCAAGAGTAAAATCTTTTTTGATATTTCTAAAGTCGCCGTCAAGAGAGCTTAGATTTACGATATTTCCTATATCTACTCCTCCTTCGACGTCAACTATGACCATTCTTACGTTATCGGTACTACTGGTAGCGATAGTATCAGCGTCCATATCGCCTATAGTTAGATCTTTTGCCAAAGTTTTAGCAATTATTACGGTATTGCCTGATTTTACATTGCCAAAAGTCGCATTGTCTCTAATGTCTTCTAAATTTACGTTAAATCTAGCGTTTATTTGAGTATTTGTTATTACGTTACCTACAGTTAGGACACCGAGCTGTTTAGCAGTTAAATTTATGCCGTGAAGGGAGCTGTTATGACCCAAGTCGCCCAAAACAACATCGGAGTCGGTCGTATCGTCAGATTTGATAACACCTTGAAGGCTAATTTCGGAGATATTTCTCAAATGAGCCTCGTTGCTTGTGTTCAAATCTTTTATGTTAAAGCTAGAAGCGGTTTTTACGTTTAGCGTAGCTAACTTATTAAGAGCTTGGAAGGTATCATTTGCTCTTAGCTCAAAGCCCATACCGTCATTTACATAGTTAAGCGTCTCAAGAGATGCGGTGTCGACTAGTCTAAAGCTATCGACGGCATACTTATTCTCGTCTGCTGATTTTTCTATGTTCATATTTAGAGTCTTTAAGCTAGTAGCCTCCAAAGACTGCTCGCCGCCGCCCAAGTCGCTCACGTTTGAGTATTTGTCTATGTTCATAGTAAGTTTAGTAGCGCTATTTGCGACTATTTGTTTTGTTGCTGTAAGGTTAGGCGTGCGATAAGTGTTCAAGTCGCGATCGGTAAAGTTAATAGTATCCAAAGTGGCAGTAGTTACGTTTACTCTTGTAGCCTCCACAAAATCCGTATCAATGTTTAAAGTAGTAATCGCTGAATTTGTAACGTTTACCGTATTACCATTCTCTACAACCGTTACCGACTTCACGTCTTGAGCATTGGCTAGGTCTATAGTGCCGTTGTTGTTTTCTACAAAAGTTACGTTTTCTACGTTGCTTGAGTTTAATCTTCTAGTTCCAGACAAGTGCTCAAACTCTATGCTATCATCGTTGGCGCCGCCGTCTATGATAAGATCAGGGTTTGCGCCGGCTATACCGTTAAATTTAAATAAATCCTTACCGCTACCGCCTTTTACGCTCTTTAGCTGAGTAGATGCTTGTAGTCCAGCCGTTAGGTTTCCAACAAAACCAGAAGCGTCCAAGCTCTCAACGTTTGCGGTTGTGCTGATATCTAAATTTACGTTTCCTTTTACGGTTATATTTTTATTATCTACATCTTTGATATAACTCTCTTGAGTTCTTGTGCTAATATTTAAAGTTTCGATACCGTCAAATTTAACGCCCACGTGATTTTTATAGTAGTTGTAAGCAGGATTTGAAACCAAATCGTCAGTTTTATTTCCTACGTTTTCTAATACCAACTCTTGAGAATCGTTTGAGCCGGCAACGGTACTTGGGTTGTATATTATCGCTATTTCGCCTCTTTTAACATCATTAGCAGACAATGTTACGATTTTTGATTCGTTTGTTAATCTTGAAGCGTAATCGCCTATCATCACTACGTTTTTAACGTCTTCGATATTGTTCATATTAAAATATCTAACGGCGTTTGAAGTATTTGTAATTTCAAGATTTTCGACGTTTTTAACGCTACCGGTATTTAGACCTGTAAAATTCGTATCAAGAGACACTTTTAGCGTATCGTTACCGCCTTTTCCGTCAAGTTTGTCTGCTGGCTGGAAAGTATTTTTGCCCATAAAGCCGCTTACGACGGTTTCAAAAATATTGTCGCTATTATTACCTTTGATATCGTCTACGTTTGTAGTAAAATTTACTTTTACGGCGTCATCAACTAGTCTTTTTTGCTGAGCTAGGTTATAAGCGTTTGTTTCACTAATGATTTGTTTAAATAGCGTATAGTTATAATTGCCTTCTTCGTCCTTATCTACGTTGCCTATTCTTTGAGAAACGTACTCTGATATAGCTATCTTGTTGTCAAATACTTTAGCCGCCACAGGGTCTGCAGCTCTTGCTATATCGGACCGCGCTACTTCAAATAATTTAACTAGAGTTTCTCCTCTAGTGTGGCCTAGTTGCAGGTGAAGAACCCATGAATCGATACCGTTTGGATCTTGGGTGTAATCTTTTCCTAAGACGTTTTTATAGATCATCTCTACAAAATCTCTATCATTGTCGATAGCGCCGTTAAAATACGTTTTTACCGCAGGGGCTTGAAGCATAGTATCGGCAACTTGCGCCATAGTTTTGTTGACGCCGTCAGCCATCCAGTTTCTAAGGCCTTCTCCTTCTGCCGCACGATTAAATAACGCTACGTAAAGCTGTGCAACTTGTGCTTGTGTTACTGCCATTAAGGACTCCTTTTTAGTGTGTTTCTTGAGTTTTTGGGTATCTTTACAGAATACTATTGCTAATTATAGCATAAAAAATCACTTAAAACGTAAAAATTTAAAAAATAAATTTTACTTAAACGCTCTTTGCAAGTCCCGCATCATATCAACCGATATATTAGAATTTAGCCATTGAAGTTCCAAGTACGAGAGAACTAAATTATAAGATGCCGTTAGTGCTTCGTTTCTGGTTTTAAAAACTCTAGCGCGAGCGTCGAACAAATTGACCGCATCCTTCAAGCCCTCTTCGTAGCCTCTTTCTATTGATTTTACGTAAAGCTCCGCATTTTCCAAGGAGCGCTTCATCAACTCGCACTCGTCAATGTAGTTAAGATAGTTATTTATCGCTCTTTTTTGACTAATCTCTATCTCTTTTTGAATATCTTTTTGTTGTTCGATGCTAGCTAGTCTCAACAGCTTGCCCTCCTCTACTCTTGAGCTAGTAGCGCCGCCCGTATATAAAGGGAGAGTAAATCTAAGCATAGTGTCTAGCTTTCTTCTTCTGTCGCCGGAATAATCGTTGTCTACATAGTATAAATTTGCATAGCTGATACTAAAATCAAGCGTAGGGAGATGCTCGCTTTTTCTCTTTTTGTATTCTTGTTCCGAAATTTCAACCGCTAAAACGCTATCTTGAAATTTAAAATTTCTAGCTACATCGCTAAAATTTGACAAATTTACTTTTTTGAAAAATTCGGTATCGATGTTTGAAAAGCTATCCTTCACCTCGATCTCTTGCCCGACTAGCTTTACTAGCTCTAGCTTTGCTACTTCGATATTTAGCTTAGCTTTGTTTACGCCCAGCAATGCCTCGTCTAATCTAACTTTAGATTCGAGCATATCCATTTTATTTACTAACCCAAATTCCAAAGATTTCTGCATTTGGTTATATTTGGCGCGGTTGGCTTCTTCGTAACTCTGAGCAAGAGCTAGCGTCTCAGATGCAAAGGTGTAGTTAAAATACGCTTCTACGACCCTTTTTGCCAGTTCTTGTTTGGTATTTTCATACATCAGCTCGTTGCCGCGCACCCTGATCTCTTCTTGATTTCTTTGATACCAGATTGCCGGTCTAAATATGCTTTGGCTAAGACTAACGCCTACTTTTTTATAGCTTTCGTTTATTTTTGATACTCTTCGCCTGTCCATTCTGTCGTATTTTTCGCCGACATATGCGGCCTCGGCATTAATGGTCGGCAAAAACATGGCTGTAGCCTGAGTTAGCCTCTCTTGAGAGGCTATACTATTATACATGGTCATTTTAAGCTCATTATTATTTTCGAGCGCCATTTCGTATGCCTGTGAGAGGCTAACGCTTTGAGCAAAAGCTAAATTTGAGGCCAGTAAGGCCGAAAGTAAAATTTTAGTCTTCATTAAATGCCCTTTTAAACATATCTATAAACGGTTTTAAGACATACTCAAGCATCGTTCTATCGCCGGTTTTAATCATTACCTCAACCGGCATTCCCGGAACTATAAAAAAGCCGTTTCGCTTAAAATTTTTCATACCGTCTTCGGTAAGCTCGGCTTTAATATCGTAAAACGAGTGACCTGCATTATCCTGAATGCTATCGGCCGATACGTACGTTACCTTACCTTCCATAACAAAGCTTTGCTTGTGCTGAAATGCGCTAAATCTAATATCGGCAAGCTGTCCCACATGCACAGTATCGATATCTACTACGTTTAGTCTAGCCTCTACGACATAGTCGGTCTCGTCCGGCACTATACTCATTATTCTCTCGCCGGGTCTTATTACGCCTCCTATAGTGTGAAAGGCCAACTCTACGACGCTACCTTCTACAGGAGATTTTACGATAGTACGCTCGGATTGATCTTTTAAAGCATTATAACGCTGTTGCAGATCCACAAGACGAGTTTTAGCATCTTCAAGCTTTTTTAATACATCCTCTTTAAAGGTTCTGTCTCTTAATATAATTTGGGCTTGCGTCTCGGTAACTTGGACGTTTAGTCTTGCTATCTCGGCCTTGCCCGCAGCTATTTCACCCTCGACCGCCGTTTTTTCTCTATTTAGGTCGCGTAGCCTGACTTTGTCGGCCAACTGCTCTTTAAAGAGCCTTTCCCACTCCCTAATCTCTTCGTTCAAAGACTTTATGCGGTCTTGTTTGGCGCTCACAATCGCATTTGCGCCCTTGATTTGATTTTCAAGCTGTTTTATACGTTGCTTGAGGATGGATTTTTCTTCATCTAAAAGCTTTTTTTGCGCGTTAAATATACTTAACTGCCCGTCTATGGCCTCTTTATAACCTTCGATTTGCTTTATTTCGTCGCTAAATTTGACCTCCGTCGCATCGTCCTTTTGGGCTTCTAGTCTGGAGACTATGACGCTGGTTCTTAAAAAATCGGCCCTCACTATACTCATCTCGCTTTGCAAAGCGGCATTTTTTATCTCCACTAGCGGATCGCCTGCTTTGACTACGTCTCCGTCTTTAACGAAAATTTTATCTACGACGCCGCCTTCTAAGTGCTGGATGATCTTTTTGTTACTTACGACGTTTATCTTACCTACGGCTACGGCAGCGCTATTAAGTGGCGCCATACCGAGCCAAATTCCAAAAACTCCAACTAGTAAAAATATAATAAACAGCCCAAAACTTACGGTGCCTTTTTCACTTTTAAGTATCATCTTAGCCCTCCGCATCTTCTAGGCTTATGCTACGCCTTTTTTGTTGTTCTGCGACCTGCGGTTGTTGCGCATTTGCCTTGCCTAGCTCAGCCAATACCGCATCTCTTGCGCCAAAGTACATCAATCTTCCCGCATTTAAAACGGCTATTTTATCAACTAAATTTAAGATATTTAGCTTGTGCGTTATTAGCACTATAGTCGCCTTACCCTTCATGGACGCAAGCGCGGCAAATAGCGCTCTTTCGCCATCTTCGTCCAAGCTAGCGTTCGGCTCGTCTAGTACGATTATTTTAGGCTCCTTATAAAGCGCTCTGGCAAGAGCCACTCTTTGACGTTGTCCGCCGCTTAGGCTGGCTCCGCCTATGCCTATTTTGGTTTCATAGCCGTCCGGTAAATTTAATATCATATCGTGAACATTAGCTAGCTTTGCGGCCCGTACGATCGCCTCGCTATCCAGTTCGCCGAATCTCGCAATGTTTTCTGCAATATTTCCTTCGAAAAGCTCGACGTCTTGCGGTAAATATCCCACAAACTGCCCCAAGTGGTCGCTATTATACTGAGTGATGTCGGCTCCGTCCACGCGAACTACGCCGTGAAATACCGGCCATACCCCCAGCATCGCTCTAGCTAGCGAGCTTTTACCTGCGGCGCTCGGACCGATAATAGCACACATATCTCCGCTTTTAAGCTCGAAATTTATGCCCATCAAAGTAGGCGCTTTGCCGTGAGGTGGTACTAGGCTTATGGTTTCTAGGAAAATATCGCCTTTTGGATCCGGAAGCTTAAGCTTTTCGTTGTCGGCGGGGAAATCCTCCAAAAACTGCGAAAGTCTAGCATAGCTCTCTTTGGTGTTTTTATAGCTTTTCCAGCTTGAGATTAATATATCAAGCGGAGCTAATGCGCGACCCATGATAATAGAGCCTGCAATCATCATACCAGGATTTACCTCCTGCAAGACGACCAGATACGCGCCAAGACCCAACATCAGCGACTGAGAAACGACGCGAAATACTTTACTGATATTTGCATACATTCCGGCTTTTACGCTAGACTCCGAGTGAGCCTCCAAAAACTCGTTATGTTTTTTATGCCAAATTTTCTTTAAATTTCCGTTCATACCCATAGCTTGGATGACTTCGGAATTTCTCAAATTTAGATCGACAAAGCGAGTCTCGGCGCCAAAAGCGTCATTTGATCTTTTTAGTCCGTCTTTAGTCGCGCCTTCGTTTAAAAGAGCCAAAATAAACAAAACGATCGCAGCCGCGATACTAAAATATCCAAAATACGGGTGAAAGAAAAACAGTATCAGTATATAAAAAGGTAGCCACGGCGCGTCAAGAAATGCAAACACGCCGTTGGTACTGAGATATTGTTTTATGGTATTTAGATCTCTCATCGGTTGAGAAGATACTCTGCCGGGCTGTCTAGCCGAGAGCTTAAAGATCGCGTCATACACCCTCTCGGACAGCCTTAAATCTATCTGGTTTGAAAAAACTACCAAAATTCTCGAACGTAAAATTTCGAAAAACATCATACATAGATATAAAAATATAACTATCAGCGTAAGGAAAAATAACGTATCAAGGCTTCTTGATGTTACGACCCTACCGTAAAGTTGTAACATATATAGAGGAGAAGTGAGCATCAAAACGTTTATGAACATGCTGAAAATTCCAGCATATATCATAGCGTGTTTGGATTTTTTAATACTCTCCTTTAGTTCATTTACTTTCATTTTCTTTTTTACTTTCGTTTTCTAAAATTCTACCCGCCAAATTTTCCAAATTAGTTAAGCTTCTAATGTGCGCGTCTATAAGGCTAACATAGCCCTTTCTAACAAAATCGGCCAAAGTAGCGTCGTCAAGCTCGTTTAGCTTTTTTCTGCTCACGATAGAAAAGCCTTTGATTAAGGTGATTTTTTTATCGTTATCAGAGACGGTTAGCTCTTTGTTTATCAAAATTCCAGCCTTTTTGATCTCTTCTAACGCTTTTTGCGTAGCTTCTAGCTGGGCATTGTAGTTTTGCATAGCGTTTATGGTGTTTTGCAAAAATTCGCTCGGCTCTTCGTTTTTCTTGAATAATTTTTCGCCTTTACCTTTTAGCTGAGGCGCATCCTCGTCTATACAAAGGATATTTTTATCCTCGACTTTAGCAAGAGTAAAAGGATAGTTTTGCAAGATCGCAGGTACGTAGCCTTTGTAGTTTTTATCTATTATTAAATTTTCATTTCTACCTAGTAGTACTAGCAGTTTAGGCACTACGTCGTTCGTGAAAACTATAGGTAGATCTTTCTCGCAGAAAAACGCCTCACTCGCCACTATCTCCGCAAACGGGAAATTTGGTAACGCATCTTGGTGATAAGACACTCCGTTATGTACTTCTGAATTTAAAGCAACTATTTTCATTTCAGTCCTTTTTTTAAAATTTTGAATTTCTATCTTTTTCGCTAAACTTAAATTTTTATCTATATTCCTAAAAACATATCCGCCGTTTTGTTGCAAAAACGCCAAGACATCTTCGAATTCATTGATAAAAACATCTCTAATCTCATATCTTTTGATGTCGCTTTCTTGGATATAGCCTCGCGCCCTGTTTCGACTTCTCATAAAGGCGCTGTTTAATTCTTGCATAATTTTAGGGATATTTAGTGATTTTAAAAACAACGATACGGAATTAGGCTCCAAAACGTAGCCTAAAATTTCCATATCGTATTTTTGGGTTAAAGAATGTAAAATTTCAACATAAAGATCTTTTTCGTCTTGGTTGGCAAAAAAGCTGCCTTTCTGTTTTATTAAAACCATTTCTGATTTTATTTCTCTAACCGCTCTACCCAAAATTTACCTTAACCAGTAACTAAAACATCAAGAATGCGATTGTAATCCTTTTATGCTTAAATAAATATTAAAAAGTGCCAGAGTAATTAAGTTTTAATTTTGAAATTTAAATTTATAAAACATATTCGCGATTTTAAACTACTTTTATATCATCGTTTTATATATAAAATAAAGAGGGAAATATATAAATTTAATCCAAAAAACACACTAAAAAGTCATTTGACAAAATATTTTGCATGAAATTTTAGCGTGTGCAAAAACAGCGCGAAGAAGGCATTTTGCACGCGCTCTTATCGCTTTAAAGTACCCCTATCTTATCCATGATTTATCGACAATCAGGAATTTAATGCTATAATCGCGGCGGTTTAAAACCAAACTCAAATTACCCAACAAGGAGGCCTTTTATGGCAGTAACAAAAGCACAAGTCGCCCAACTATATGTGGCATTATTTAACAGAGCGCCGGAAGGTGCAGGTTTAAACGCATGGGTTTCGGCAGGCGTTTTTAGAGACCAGGCTCAAACGGCAGACGCCATGCTACAAAGCCCTGCTATCGCAGCGTATTTTAACGGCAGAATAGACTCAAATCTAGGATATATAGAAAACATCTACAAAAATATCCTAGGCAAAGACTACTCTCAAGATCCGGACGGTATAAATGCCTGGGTACGCCATCTAGAGCTAGGACACTCAAGAGGAGAGACTCTAGTTACTCTTTTTAACGTAGCAAGATCGCCTGAGGCTATTGCAGCAGACCCTACGGCAGCAGCGGTATTTTCAAACAAAACGGCAATCGCTGCATATATGGCTGAAAAAATCACTGACATAGAAAACGACGGATCGGGCAACTTTAACTATGCTCCGTTCCAAGATATTATCGCTACTACAAACAGCACAAACCTAGAAGAGCAAAAAGCTAAAATCGATCAACTAGCCGCAGAAGCAGCAGCAGGAAGCAAGACTTTCACCACCGGTCTTGATAATTTCCTAGGCACCGAAGGCGACGATACGTTTAACGCTATCTACTACGTAGGCGACGGCGCGAAGACGTCTACTCTATCATCTCTAGACACCCTTGATGCTAGAGGCGGTAAAGATACGCTAAATCTAACCGTACTAAAAAACGGAGCAGATGAAGTTGCAATGACTGACTTAGATACGGCAATGAACGGCATTAGCAACATCGAAAATTTAAACATCAAATCAGAAGTCAAATTTAATCCAGCTCCAGCAACAACAGTAACCATAAACAAAGGCTTAGATAACCTAAGCGTTCAAACTATCGATACTATAACTTTAACTACCGACACCAAAGAGGTAGTAGCTGTAAATACCACCGGAGCAGTTACTTTAACGGCTGCCGAAGCTACAAAAGAGATAGTAGTAAAATCATCTACCGGCTCAGTAACCGTAAATGCGGCTAAACTAGAAGGCAAAGTATCTATCGACGCAGGACAAGGCGCAAACCTAACTGCAGCAAAAGCGCAAGAAGTCGTAATAAAAGCTAAAGGCAACGCAAACATAACCGCAGATAAAGCTACGAAAGTAAATATAAATCTAAACGATAAAGCCAATACACTTACCATTACGACATCGCATCCATTGGCAGAAGCTACCGACGTAACCCTATCTAACCTAAAGCTAACAGCCGCTACAGCAGTAGCTAAAGCTACTAAAATAAACGTAACCGATGTTGATTTTGCTACATTTAATATCTCTACCGATGTAGAAAACGTTGATTTTAGTATGAACTATACCAAAGACGGCGAGGCCAAACTAAAAGCTACAAATGCGACCACGCTAAATCTCCACGCCAAAGCAGACAAAAAAGCTACCTTTACATACGATGGCGCAGCCAATGACAAGCTAACCAAAGCAGTCATCGACGGCAACGCTAAAAATTTAACCGCTGATTTCAGCGCGCAAACAAAACTTGCAAACATCGACGCAAGCGCATTTACCGGAAATTTTGAAAATCTAAAAGTCGGCAACGTAGCAAACTCGACCGTAAGACTAGGCGGCGGAAACGACGCAGTAGAGCTAACGGCAACCGCAAACAAACAAACTATCGACGGCGGAGCCGGAACGGACCTAGTATCCGTAACTTCAATTATAGCAGCCGCCGGCGCGGGCAATGAAGTAACGTTTACCAACTTTGAAGGATTGCAAATATCAAATGCGCTAGCCAATAGTGTAGATATGTCTAAATGGGGAGCGTTTAATAACGTCACTCTAGTTCAAGGCGTAAGCGCTGGAGGTAAGCTTCAAAAACTCCTAAACGACTCTACTATAACAGTAGACACGATCACTCTAGGAAGCGATCTTGACGTAGGGGTCAAAGACGCTGCTACGGGCACTGCCGATAAGGTAAATTTTGTATTAAATCCAAAAGGCACCACTACAGGTCTAACGGGCAAATTCATAGTAGACGACATAGAGAACATAGACATAGCGTCAAATTTAGACAACGCAAAAACAGCCACAGCCGTAAACACAATCGAACTAAAAGCTAGCGCCGCCGCCAAAGACACGCTAACTAACGTAGTAATAAAAGGCGAAGCGACTACAAAACTAGCCCTAGACGCTACTATAACAAAGGTAAAAACCGTAGACGCAAGCATGTTAAAAGGAAATTTCACATTTGACGCTAGCGGTCACACGTATGAAAAATCCGTAATCAAAAGCGGAGCGGGCGACGACGAGATAACCTTCGGTAGCAAATCAGGCGTAACCGTAACCGGCGGAGCGGGCACAGATACGTTTGTATTAGGATCAGTAGGCGACAACGCGGCATTCCCTGCGTCAAAAACTGCTACTATCACGGACTTTTCTAAAGGCGACAAACTCAAAATAGGTGCAAATTTAACGGGAACCATTGATCAAAATATCG
>NZ_CALINL010000243.1 GCF_938045225.1 uncultured Campylobacter sp. | reverse complement strand
GAATCCGCGTTCAAATTTAAAATAAACGTTGCCGGTGTCGGAGTATTTAAAGCTAGGCGTTATCTCAAAGGCGTGGTTGTCCGAGTTTTTCTTGCCTTTAAAGGACGAATCGCTAGTTATCGTTCGGCCGGGCGTCATCTTTACGATGGAGTTTGAACGCCTATCCATATCGTTTCTAGCTAGCTCGAGCCTATATCCTGCGCTCAAAGAAAACTGATCGGTGAAATCGTGCTTTTCTAGTACGTAAAACGAATGCGTTTTCTTTTCTACGTCAAATTTGGTCGTGACGTCGGCGCTTACCGTCATAGGGCCGCGTCTGCTCGTAGATTTTGAGTGTATAGATCTTTTGGCTTCTTGTCTTAAAAAATCGTAGCCGAATATAAAATCTCCGCTATCGTAGCTGTATTTGCCTTTAAATTTAGCCCCGGCTTGCTTGTCGGTTAGCCCTAGCGCTCCGCTGCCGCCGTCTTTGTAGGCGCTATACGAGTCCATGGTTAGCTTTTGATAATAAGGCGATAGATTAAACGTCAGCGCGTCGTTTAAATTTATAGAGTAGTCGGCGTTTACGCTAACTCTTTTGTTTAGAAAGTCGGTTTTGCTTGATCCCGCTTGCCTTCTATCCTGCTCTAGCTGAGCTTTGCTTAGAGCGCCGGTGGTGCGGCTTTTGTCTTTAAAATAGCTTGAGTTTATAGATAGCGCCTGATCGTCCGTTATCTGATAGGTTAGGCCGCCCGAGACGTAGTCCTCTTTGGTTTTATCTCCGCGTCTATAACCGTTTGAGTCCGATTTTTTCGCGTTTAGTTTTAAAGATAGCGCATCAGTTACTCCGCCGCCGACGTTTAGGGCTACGTCTTTATAGGAGTATGAGGCTAGCTTGCTAGAGACGCCTGCGTAAAATTTCTTTTTGCTCTTTTTGGTGATGATATTTATCACGCCTCCCATCGTGCCGCTACCGTATAGCACGGTGCCGCCTCCCGGGACTATCTCTATCCTATCTACGTCCTCGATAGGTATCATATCTACGGGGATTCTAGTAGGCGTAGTGTCTATCATGTTTAGCGCGACGCCGTCCACCATCACCTTTACGGTCGTGGTCGATCTAGCCGACGAGCTCCTTCTGGAGCCTTGTCCGCGCATATCTACGTTGTTGCCGTTTAGGCTGACGCCCGGAGCTTTTTCTAGCGCTTCTTTGATATCGCGGTATCCCCTGTCCTCTATCTCTTTGGCGGTTATTACCGTTACGTTTCTAACCTCGTCTTTTAGTGCGCTCTCAAAGCCAGTCGTGGTTATGACGGTGGCGTCTAGTCTAGTGGAGCTATCCTCCGCGGCGTATAAATTTAGACTTGCTATCAGCGAAAGCGCGATAGCTCCTTGGCTTGATTTAGCAATCATAGTTGTTCTCCTTGGTTAAATTTACAGGGAGATAAAACCGGGTTCATTTTCTATCCTTTGGGCTTTTTCTTGATGTTTAGCTCGACGTTTTGCGTGCCGTTATCTTTTAAAATAGAGATCAAATTTACGACCTCGCCGTAGTTTATCGCCTCATCTGCATTTAGCTTGACGCTCTCTTTTTGCTTTGGGGTCAAATTTTCGATTTGAGCGGCTAGATCTGCTAAATTTAAGCTTTTTTGCTCACCGTTTATACTCAAAAGTACTTCGCCGTTAAGCAGATAAAAAACCTCGACGTTTTTGGTCTCTTTTTCGTCTAAATTTGACGCGCTTTGGGGTAGGGCGATGTCGATGTGGGCAAATTTGTTAAAAGAGGTCGTAACCATAAAAAATAGCAAAAGCACGAATATCACATCGATCAAATTTAACATCGAGATGCCGGCGTATCTGGTCTTATCTCTGCGGACATACTTCACAGCTTCTCCTTTCAAAACTGCGGCCAAACAGGCTCATAATGCGGTTTAGATCGTTTAGGATGAAATCTATTTTCTTGCTAATCATGAGAAAAAATATCACGCAAGGAATCGCCACTATGAGCCCAAAAGCTGTCGTATAAAGCGCCTCGGAGATACCGACTGCTACGAGCGGAGCGTCCACGCCGCCGCTAAGTCCACTAAAGGCTTTTATCATGCCGACTATCGTGCCAAGCAACCCCAGCTGCGGACTCGCGCTCGCGCAAAGTCCCAGTATCCACGTGCGCCGCTCAAGTGAGGTTAGCTGCATGGATACGGCCTCCTCGGCGATGTAGTCGATCTGCGTTTTGCTAGCGCCTTCACCCAAATTTTCCACTACGAAAAGCGCGGTTTTAGCAAGCGAGTTTTTGTAGCTTTTGCAAAATTCTTTGATTTTTGCGTAGTCGCCTTCTAAAATGAGATTGCAAAGCTTGATCTTAAACGAACTAGTCGCGTCTATCTCGGTAAATAAAAAATACGCTCCTTTTTCAAGAAGCACCGCGATACCGAGCACCGAGAGGCAAAATATCGGCCACATAAAGATACCGCCGACTTCTATATACTCAAACATTTTAATCCTAATATTAATTATCAAAAGCGGTTTATTATACCGCCGTTATCATTAATCGGTAATAAAATTTGACGAGATTTCATAGCGTTAAATAATAAAATCCAAATAACTTTTTGCAGAAAAGTAGAGCGTCCAAAAAGGCAAATTTAGGGCACAGAACCCTAAATTTAGCGGTTTAGTAAGTGTATTTAAACTCTACGTAGTAGTTTCGCTCGTTTGCCGGGCTATACTCGTAGATGCCGGTTTGGTTGTTTTTGCCTTGGTAGTCGTAGTATTTTTTGTTAAAGAGATTTTTTACGCTTCCGGTTATACCAAATCCATTTTTAAATTTATACGAAACGCCCGCGTCCACGATGCTGCGAGAGGAGATGTCGTCGTAGTTTAGGTCCTTTTTCTTGGAGTAAAATTTGTAGTCCGCAAACAGGTGCAAGTCGCTCACGATCTCGTAGTCCGCGCCGAATATAAATTTGTGTTTTGAAACGTAGGGCACCTCTTTGCCCGCGTTATCGCCCTTTTTGATCGTCGCGTTTACGTAGGTGTAGGACTGGCTCAAAATCAGCCTATCAAAGACGTTTTGCCTGCTAAAAAACTCAAATCCGTAGCGTCTGGTTTTTGCGATGTTGTAGTATTTCCAAGCGTCTCCGTGATTGGCCCCTAGCTCGGCGTAGGCTATCTCGTCGCTAGTGTCGGTTAAAAACACGGTAGCATTTACCGGCATGCTCGCGACGTGGTCTTTTAGCCCGATCTCGTAGGTGTTAAATTTCTCGGATTTTAGATCGTTAAATTTGTACTGCTTGGTCACCTGATCTTTGTCGGTTAGCTGAGAAGGTGATGGCGAGATGTAGCCGCGCTCAAATTTAAAATATACGTTTCCCGTGTCTGAGTATCTAAAATTGGGCGTAAACTCAAACGCGTGGTTGTCGATATCTCTGCCGTCGCTTATGGCGTTATAGCTAGTCATCGGAGGAAAAGGCATGCTGTTTCTAAAGCCCTTCATATCTAAAACCCTTCTAGCCTCGTACTGCGCGCGCTCAAATCTATACCCAAGGCTTAGATCAAAAACCTGCGTAAATTTATGCTTTTCCATAAAATAAAGTGCGTGCGTGGTCTTTTGTAGATCAAGCGTCGTGTCGTGCTTTAGGCTTATCACGGGCGATGTTTTTACCTCGTAGTGCGACTCTCTATCGCCTTTGTTTTGCTCGTAGTCGTAGCCAAAGATAAACTCGCCACTGCCGTAGTCAAGCTTGTTTTTAAAATTTACGCCGTATTTTTTATCGCCGAAAAGTCCTTGCGACGGATAGCGCACGCCGCGAGCCGACTCGGTCGAGGAGGTTTTGATTTTGATTTTTTGATAATACGGCATCAAATTTACCGAGTAAAAGTCGTTAAATTTGCCCTCGTAAACGGCGCTAACGCCGATTTTCTCGTTTTCAAAGAGCTTTGTTAGGCCGTTATTTGCATTTTGCCTGCGGTTTTGCGAGACTTGATCTTGGGTTAGGGTGCCCGGATCGTTCCTTTTTGATTTAAATATGCTAGGCGTCAAATTTAGTGAGTGAGAGTCGTTAAATTTGTAGTTTAGCCCGCCGCTTAGGTAGTTTTGCACTCCTTGTAGTCGTGTCTGTAGCCTTTTTGACCGAAGGCCTTGTCGCTAAATTTTAAAAACAGATCCTCGCTCACGTTTCCGCCGACGGTGGCTGCGGCGTCGCGGTAGCTATACGAGCCTATCTTGGAGCTCACGTTTGCGAAAAAATCTCGCGGCTTTTGCTTGGTGATGATATTTACCACGCCGCCTCTAGTGCCGCTGCCGTAGAGCACGGCTCCGCCTCCCGGCATCACTTTGACCTGCTCGATGTCCTCGATCGCGATCATCTCAAGCGGTATTATGCCATGCGCCGCATCGACCATATTTATCGGTACTCCGTTTAGCATGATTTTTACGGCCATAGTCGGCGTCGCGCCGTCTCCGCGCATACCTTGTCCGCGCATGTCTATGTTTTCGCCTAGGCTTGAGGTGCTGACGAAATCGACGCTAGGGATCTTTTCTACGAGCTCTTTTACCGAGCGGTAGCCGTAGGCCTCGATGTCTGTTTTGGTTACGACGAATATATTTCTAGTCTCGTCTTTTAGCGTGCTTTCAAAACCCGTCGCCGTTACTATGGCGGCGTCAAGCGTGATGTTTTGGGTTTGTGCGTTTAGGCTCGCGGCTGCTACTAGCGACAAAAGTATAAATTTGCCGCCTTGCGCGCCTAATCTTTTTTTGCTCATTTTAACTCCCTTCGATTTTATCATAATTAATAATAAAAATCAATTTATGTAAGTTTAATTTATAAAATAGAAATTCGAGTGGGATTTCGGGTTTAAATTTGCAGACGATTTTGAGCGTTTAAATCGTAAAATTTAAAGAACAAATTTTAAAGGCTTTAAAAATAAATTTGATGCGAGGTAAAGCTTGGAAGGGTTTAAATTTGAGGGTTAAATTTGGCGTAAAAACAAGCGAGCGCGCTAAATTTACGCTCCGGCTAAAGAGGCGCAAGGGGAGGATTCAGCCCTCCATGCTGTTTACGATGTTTATGACCTCGTCGCGTAGGCTCTCGACCGTTAGTTCGGCTTTTTTCTCAAACGGCACGAAGACCTCGCCCTCGTCGCAGGCGATATGCATGCCGTCCTCGGTGATATCGGTCATTTTGACGTTTTGCGGGTTGGTAAAGCCGCCAAATTTCGCGCACATATCCTCCGTAAGGCCGATGAAGTTATCGTTCATCATGCCTAGCGCCATCTCTTTGGCTTCTCTTGCCTCTTCGCTTAGCTGCATTATGTCTCCTTGTTTAAAATGATATCCGTTATTTTAACCGTTTTTAGCTGAATTTTAGCCCTTAACGAGCGCGGTTTGCCCGTTTCGTATCTCGTAAATTTTATCCGCCGCGTCAAAATACGCATCGTCGTGGCTGATCGCAAAAATCGTGTAGCCTTGCGCCTTTAACTCGGGCAAAAACTCAGTGTAAAAATGCCGCCTAAACTCTGGGTCTTGATCGGCTGCCCACTCGTCTAGGATCAAAAATTTGCGCTTTTCAAGCAGCGCCGCGACCATCGCGAGGCGTTTTTTCTGGCCTTGGGAGAGATTTAGGGTGCTAAAAATCCCGTCCTTGACGCTTACTTTATTTTCTATCGACATCTTTTTTAGCAGCCCCTCTATCAGCGCTTCATCGTCGCTCATTACTTCGTCAAAGAGATAAAAGTCGCTAAACACCGCGCTAATCGTGTTTGCGTAGCTTTTTAAATTTGACTCGGTGATTTTGACGTCATCTGCAAACATCTCGCCGCTTTTTGGCGCTAAAAGCCCCGCTAAAATCATAAACAGCGTGCTTTTGCCGCTACCGTTTTTACCGATCAAAAATACCGTCTCGCCGCGCCTAATCTCTAAATTTATATCCTTTAGCGCAAATTCGCTCCCCTCGTCGTAGGCGAAATTTATATCTTTTAGGCGCAGTTTTTGCCAAATTTGCGGAGCCGTCTCGCCCAGCTCAAATTCAGGCTCAAATGGCGCTAGGTCCAGCTTTTTTAGCCGCTCGTAGGCGATGCGCGCGCGAAAGACGCTAGGCACTGAGTAAAGCAGCATCATGAGAGGCGCTCGCAAAAAAAGTATCGCTAAGGCCACTGTAATCGCATCCTGCAGGCTAGCAACCTCGTAGGCTAGGCAAAAATATATCTCGATGCCCACGGCGCCTAGCATCACGGTGTTTAGCCAGTTGCTCATAAAGGACTGATGGATCTCGGCTTTTACGATATTTTCGCGCAGGCTTTTTGCGTTTGGTATAAAACGGTCCCAAAAAAGCCGCTTTGCGCGGGCTAAATTTAAGCTAAGCTCCCTATGCCCCTCGATGCAGGTCTGATAGTCGCGGTATAGCGCGTCCTCACCGTTACGGCATTGTTCGTAGTATTTGTGGATATTTTTGATGAAGTATCGGCAAATCCATGTCGCTGCACTCATCCAAAGCACCAAAAACACGAAAATCTCGGCCGAGATATAAAGCACGTAAGCGCCCGTCGCGCCGATGATGAGCATGCCTTGGATGATGCTTGGCACCTGCATAAAGCCGTCGGTTAGGCTACGCACGTCGCTTGAGAGCGAGGCGATCAAATTTGACTTGCCCGCGGCTACGATTTTTTGATTTGCGGTATCTAGGATCCGTTTTATCGTTTTGGCTCGCAGCTCGTAGACAAAGTCGTTGCCGATTACGCTAAGAGCGATGCGCGAGAGCACCGAAAAGCCCAAAAACAAAATCAAAAGCGCAAAAAATGCGAGCAAAATTTGAGCGTCTTGTTCTTTTAAATTTAAGAGGTATTTGTTGATAAAGGCTAGTATCAGGATCCCAGAGCCGCTAAAAACGGCGCTAGATACGATCATGGCGATGATTTGCCAAAGCGTTTTTTTTGATATTTTTTTAAACATTTTCATTCTTTTTGAGAGCTTATTTCATTTTAGCCACCATTTTATAAGAATATTTTTAAAATTTCGCTAAAATCGGGCTTTATTTAAAGGAGAAATTTGCAAACGGTTTTGCGGGTCGTATCGACCAAAACTGAAGCCAAAAAATCGACGTTTTTATGTTTTTTGTGTCCGATTTGCGAGTTTAAAGCCCTTCACGAGCGCCTAAAGGCCGAGCATCCAAAGGCCGCGCACGTCGTGTGGGCGCTGCGCGAACGAAACGGCTACGGCCAGATGGTAGAAAATCAAAGCGATGACGGCGAGCCAAAGGGCACGAGCGGGCAACCCTCGCTAAACGCGCTTAGAGGCGCCCAGCTTATAAACGCGGGCGCGCTCATCGTTCGGTATTTCGGCGGGATAAAGCTAGGCACGGGCGGACTCGTGCGAGCTTATGGCGCAGCGGTAAACGCGGCGATAGAGGAGGCTGAGGGCTGCGGCGCACTGGTTAAATTTGAGATAAAATCGCTTTGTCTGTTTTTTACGCCATATGCGCTTGGCTCGCGCTTTGAGCACTATTTTGAAAAGCGAAATCTAAGCTTTGAGCGAGAATTTAACGAGGAGGGTGCGATCTGGCGAGCGGAGTTTAACAGCGCCGAATTTGAGGAATTTCAGGCATTTGCGAGCGGGTTTGAGCAGGAGGGGTTTAGCTTCTACGCCTTGCCGTTAGCCGCGAGAGGGTAAGTTAAGAGGCAAAATTCACGTTGGGTTTATGCTAGACGGTTATAATTTCTCTAATTTTGGCTAAGGCTCGTCTCGCGAGCGCTTTTGAGAGAGATTTGAAATTTTAAGTCTGCGGCAGACTACTTGTCTAGCCTTGACTTAAAATTTCT
>NZ_CALINL010000242.1 GCF_938045225.1 uncultured Campylobacter sp. | reverse complement strand
GCGTTTTCTAAGTCGTTTGCGTCGGGGTGAGTTGCAGCTCTAGCCCATCTGGCTTCGCGCTCAGGAGTTACGGCGTAGCGCGGGTCGTTGGGTGCTGCTTCGCCCATTTTGCGTAGTTGCTCGATGACTTTCGGATCGATCGCGCCTTGACAGTAAAACTCGCGTAAAATTTCATTTTCGCCCTCGCGCAATACGACTTTTGCCTTTTCTAGGCAGTTCATCGCATGCTCGTGCTCAGGATCCATGCCTAGCGTCATAAACACGCCCACTTTTTTGCCCTTTATCTCGCGTAAAAAGCGTTTAAATTTAGGCTCGGCATCGCCCTTATCGACGTAAAATCCAAGTGCGATAAAGTCGTAGCGATCCAAATCTAGATGCAGATCCTCGCTAAATTTGACCGCTTCGCAGCCAAGCTCGTTTGCGATGGCAAGACCGACTTTCTCGGTATTTCCGGTTGCGCTCGTGTATATAACTATTTTTTTCATTCAAAGTCCTTTTGTGAGATATTTGCTACTTCGGTGCCGATCGACATGCCCCAAAATACGCCGCCCGTCGTGTAGTTTAAAAAGCCGTTTTCTATACGCATATAGCCTTTGCGTTCGCATTTTTTGAAAAACTCCATTAGCGCGCTAAAGGTCTCATCGCTAACTAGGCTTTTTACTTGCGCTAGGTCGATTTTTGGGTACATAAAGAGGCTTTTTAGCCGTCCCTCGGCACGCTGTTTATCGTCTACTTTGTTTATCATGCGCATTTTTTCTTTAGCGTTATAGATGTCGTAGTAGCCTAGCCTTCCGCCCGAGCCCCTACCAAGGGGCAGGATATCGGCGCCCTCGTGGCTTAAGCGGATATACTGATAGCGGTCGCGGCCGATGCGGTTAAATTTGGTATGCTCTAGCACCTCGTAGTTGCCAGTACCTAGTAGCTTTTCAAAGAAAGCGTTGTGCAGCTTATGCTCGTAGTTCACGTCGTAATAATCCTGCGACACGGTCTTTGCGAGCTGCGATTTTTCAAAAAGCTGAAGCGAATAAAAGCTCGTGCTGTCGATCTCTAGCTCGTCTACTAGGCGCGCGTCTTCGAGCACTTCGTCTATCGTTTGTTCGGGGTAGTTAAAGATAATATCCGTGCAAACCATGCCGCTAAAATTTTGCCTGATCATTTTTAGATGCTCTATCGCGCCTTTTTTGTCGTGGACGCGGTTTAGCAGTTTGCGACCTTTGTCCGAAAATGTCTGCACGCCGATGCTAAAGCGGTTTACGCCTAGGCTTTCTAGTAGGCGCACTTTGCTTAAATTTAGATTGTGTAGCGTGGTTTCTAGACTAAACTCGCAGTCGTCCGAGATATTAAAATTTGATCGCAGAGCCGTGATAACCGGCTCTAGGTGCTTTTCTTTTAGTATCGTCGGAGTTCCGCCGCCAAAATAGACGCTGCGGATATTTTTAGCTTGTAAATACGGGAATTTGCCGTATTTTTCTATCTCGCCCAGTAGATACTGCGTGTAGCTGTCTAGCTCGTCTTCTAGCTTCGTGCGATTCATCGAGCAAAACGAGCAGATATTATCGCAAAATGGCACGTGGATATAGATCACGCCGTCCTTTTGCGCGGGTAGCTCCTCGGTTAAAAATTTCTCCACCTCGGCGTTAGTCGCCATCTTTATCTTTTTGGGACGCGTCGGTCCGGCGTGCCCTTTTTGCCTGGTTTCAAACATCTATTCCTCCGTTTTAAACTCGTAAGGTTTGGTAATTATACAATGCGATATATTTTTTAACGCTTTAATTTCTAACTCCTTTGTTATTTTCACCGCTTCGTCGTTAAAAATTTTATTTTTCCCGCGAACGGCGACGATCTGTATCTGCCCGTCAAATTTAAAATCCACTTCGACCTTAAACGTCCCGTTTAGCCGCAGCATGATCGCTTTTTTGGGATATTTAGCCTCCGGCTCGCGCGCCACGGTAAAGCCGACGCCCTCTTTGCACGCGTTTTGCTCTTTTGCTTCGCCGCTATCTTGCGCGGCGGGCTGCTTTGCGGGGGCTAAATTTGAGCTAGGCTGCGCGCTTTGCTCGGCGGGCAAAATTTGAGTCGGCGCGGGTGCTGGTGCTGGTTCAAATTTAGGCTCGTCTTTTACCGTTTGCGCCGGCTTTGGCGAGATTTGCTTTTTTATTTTCGGTTTTGGGGGTTGTTTTTTCTCCTCCTTTGGCTTTTTGGGTTCCGGCTCTACCGGCTTTGGCTCGGGCTGTAAAATTTCGGGCTCGGGCTCAAATTTGACCGGCTCGGGTTGCGTTTCTTGCGGCCATTCCATAGGTTTTTCTAGCGGCTCCGCGCTTTGAGGCGGGAGCTGCTCTCTAGTCTCTTTGCTAGGCTCTTCTTGCGTCAAATTTAGCTTTATCTTTATCGTTTCTTGCGGTTTTGCGCTCTCTATTGGGCGCGAGTTTAACGGCAAAAAAAGCAGAGCTAAATTTAAGACGAGCGAGACTAGAAAATAGCGCATTATTCGCTTAGCATCTCGTAAAATTTATCTACGGCTTCGCCTATGCGAGGCGTTCCTCTAAGCAGCAGCGAGGAGGGCACGGTAAGTACTTTGCCGTTTTTTGCGGCGGTCGTTTTTTTAAGCACCGGATTTTGTTTTAGGAAATTTTCGCCGTCGCCGCCCATACCACCGATAACGACGATGTAGTCCGGATTTTGCGATAAGATAAACTCGGTCGAGACGATCGGAGTCGAGCCTTCTACGTTATCGGCGATGTTTTTTAGTCCGAGTTTGGTAAAGATATCGCCCGGCAGGGTCTTTGAGCTAAAGCCAGTAAGCGGCGTCGAGGAAAATACCGCTAGTATTTTTTTGCCCTTTACCTCGCTGTTTGCAAAAGAGTCGATTTTGGATTTTATCTCGCTTACGACTTCGCTTGCTTTTTGCTCTTTGCCCGTTACTTTGCCGATTTCTTCGATATTGTTGTAGATATCGCCGACGCTATCGGCTTTTAGCGTGAGGGTTTTTAGGTTAAATTTAGCAAGGCTCTCGTTTACGTTTGCCGAGTGAAAGCTAGTGACGACGAGATCAGGCTTTAGCTCGACGATCTGCTCGATATTTGGCTTCGTGTACGTGCCTACGCTTTTTAGCTTTACGGTTTGATCCTCCGGCCAAATTTTAGAAAACTGAAGCGTAGCGATGGCTGCCAGCTGATCCTGCGCGCCTAGCATATAGACTATCTCGACGACCGAAGGGTCTAGCACGACTAGCTTTTTTGGCGCGTTTGCGGTTAAATTCGCCAAAAGACAACTGGCTGCAAGCAAAAGTGCGGCTATTTTTTTCATAGAAAATCCTTTCAAATTTTGATTTGTAAATTTATCGCTTTACGGGCACTACGAACGGCATACCGTCGTGTTCTAAAATTTCGCAGTTTAGCCCGTAAATTTCATATAAAATTTCTTTCGTATAAAGCTGCTTTGCCGTGCCTGCGTAGCGTATCTCGCCATCTTTTAGCATCACGAGTTCGTCGCAAAACATAGCGGCTAAATTTAGATCGTGCAGCACGGCTACAGAGAGTAAATTTAGCTCTCTAGTTAAATTTTCGCAGATCTTTAGCATCTGAACCCCGTAGTTTAGATCTAGCGCGCTCGTAGGCTCGTCAAGAAGTAAAATCTTTGGCTCGCTAACTAGGGCTCTAGCAAGCAGTACGCGCTGAAATTCGCCGCCGCTTAAAGAGTGGGCGCTACGTTTGGCAAACCGCTCTACGTCAAGCAGGCGCATGATCTCGTAGGTTTTTGCAACGTCGTTTGCGTCGTATCCGCTAAACTGGCTTTTTAGATGGCAAAAGCGCCCCGTTAGCACGATATCCTCGACCGTTAGCGGCATACTTAAAACCGTTTTTTGCGGCACGAAGCCTAAAATTTTAGCCAGCTCTTTTAGCGAGTAATCCTCCAGCTTTTTATTTTCTAGCGTGATCACGCCGCTATTTGGCGATAAAATTCTTAGGATATTTTTTAAAAGAGTGGATTTGCCGCAGCCGTTTGGACCCAAAATCCCTACGAAACGGCCGTTTTTAAGGCTTAAATTTACGTTTTTTAGTATCTCTTTTTTGCCGTAGCTAAAGCATAGTTTTTCTACTTTCACCTTATATGCTCCTGCTTGAGCGGATAGCTAAAAATAGAAAAAACGGAGCGCCGAAAAACGCCGTAACTACGCCGATAGGCACCTCGGTCGGGCTTAGGACGCTTTTGCCTATCGTGTCGCATGCTAGCAGGAAAAACCCGCCCGCAAAGGCGCTAATAGGTATCAAAACGATGTTGCTCGAGGTTTTTAGTATCATGCGCAGCGTATGCGGGATGATGAGCCCCACAAAGCCTATCATGCCCGTAAACGCTACCGAAAACGCCACGGCTAAAGACGAGACGATAAGTAGGCGTTTTTTCATCTTTTCTACGTCCACGCCTAGGCTTTGAGCCTCCTCGTCGCCGCTTAGGATGACGTTTAACTCAAATCGCTTAAAGTAAAAATACGCCATAGATAGCACGAGAGGAACGCTGATGTAGGCGATCTTTTCCCAGTTTGCAGAACCCACGTAGCCCATCATCCACGCTACTATCTTAAAGCTATCCTCGCCGATGAGGTAGGTCGCAAAGCTCGTAAATGCGCCCAAAAACGACGAAAATGCGATACCGATGATAAGAAGCGTGGCGATGGATTTGCCTTTTTTTGAAAGTTTAAAGATCAGTACCGAAAGTATCGCCGCGCTAAAAAAGGCAAACACGCCGTAGTAAAAATCGGGAAGCTTTAAAAGATAGGCCGCCACGGCGCCAAAGGTCGCGGCGGAGGCGATGCCGATGATGTAGGGATCTGCTAGCGGGTTTAAAAATACGCTTTGTACGACGACGCCAGAGCTTGCTAAAAGCATACCGATCAAAAATGCCATTATGACGCGCGGCAAGCGGATTTCTAGCAGGATGGTTTCCTTTATCTCGTCTATCTCGCCGCCGCTTGCAAATTTGATTATATCTTGCCACGAGATATCGGCTCCGCCAAGACTAAGCGAAAATATAAAAAGCAGCGCCGTAAGCACCGTCAAAACCGCCGTAACTCCGTTTTTAGTAGGCATACTTAAACTCTACGTAGTAGTTTCTCTCGTCTGCGGGCTCGTATATATCCTCTAGCTCGCTTTGATAGGAGTTGTATTTTTTGTTGAATAAATTTTTAACTCCTGCAGAGACCGAAAATCCGCCTTTAAATTTATACTTTGCGCCAAGATCCACTAGCGTTCTAGATACGGTTTGCGTCTCGTAGCCGGATATGTCTGTCACGCCCGAGTAGATCGCTCTTTTTAGCTTTGATAGGTATTTGACGTCAAGGAGTAAATTTAGATCCTTGATCGGCTCGGAGTCGATGCTGGCGACAAATTTGCTCTTTTGTACGGTCGGCACCTCCATGCCCTTGTTGCTACCTTTTTTAAATTCGGCTTTTACGTAGGAGAAGGTCTGGCTGGTTTTTAGATTGTCTAAAATTTGCTGCTCGGCGTAGAGCTCGGCTCCGTATCTCCTGACGTCGTCTAAATTTATAAAAAACCAGCCGTCGGTTATGTTGTTTGTGAGCGTTCTGGTG
>NZ_CALINL010000241.1 GCF_938045225.1 uncultured Campylobacter sp. | reverse complement strand
ACTAGCTGCTGATATTCTTTTAGTTTTTTCATAAATGTCACCGGCGGAGTGTTGTTTGTGCTTTTTAGCTCCTCGATTTTAGCTTTTATGACGTTTATCGGGCCTTTGTTTTCCTCGATGACGCATCTTTTAGACTCTAGCGTGCGCGGCATTTTTACGATCTGTTCTCTAATGGTTTTTATCTTTGCCATGCGCTCGTTAATCTGCTCGCCCGTGTTTTTTATCATGCTAAAATCGACTAAAATTTTATTATTTACGCCTTTTAGTTTTTTTATCTCTAGCGTGTCGGCGATTATGATGTTTGAGTTTGACACGAGCGTATCTATGACGACGCTTTCGGCGATTATCTCTCCGCCGATCGCTGATTTTATCACGGCTTTTTTAGCTTTTACTTTGCCGCCTTCTAGTCTATCTATCTCGACGTATTCTCCGTCAAAGCTACCGATATGTACGGCTATTTTAGCATCTTTTGCTTCGATGAGGGCTTTAGCGTGGGTTTGTCCTCCGATTACTACTTTATTTGCCTTTACTACGGCGTTTGCGGCTACGTTTCCTTCTATATTTATCTCGTTTGCTTCGACCGTCATGCCGGTACCTATGGCGTCTTTTGTTAGATCCTTTTCTTTTACGTTTAAAGTTACGTTTGTATCAAGACCCGTATCGACCGAGCCTGTGGTTTTAAATGAAATTTCATTTACGTCAAGCTCGTCTTTAATATCAAAAACGCCTTTTTCTTCCTGTACGTAACCGGATTTTTTTGAAAAGAATTTTGTTCCATCCTCGTCTTCTTTTGAGTAAATATTTTCTGTATGTTCTGGCATTTTTGCTATAGTAGCTTTGGCTTTTTGAGTAGGCAAAAGATTTCCTCGTACATCGCGGCCGTTTGCGCCCTCTCTTAGTTTTACGTATTCAAATATCAATTCATTTTCAGTGACGCCTAGTAAATAGCCTCTGTTTGCGTAGTCGACCTTATCGTTTTCGTCGGCGGATTTATTTTTATTTTTATAGTGAAACACTAGCGCATCGTCCGCCGACGGATTTACGTTTACGCCTGCAGTTACGACAAAGGTGTAGTCCTTGTCGATAAATTCTTTTACTCTTAAAACAGAATAAATTTTAGCAACCTCTTCTAGCATCGTTTTATTTCTGATACCCACTAATATTCCAACTTTTATCATCTTTTTGTAGATAAAATTTACAAGCTCTTTGTCAAATTCTTTAAAATAAATCGTGTCGGCGTTTTGCGAAACGGTGGCTAAAATTTTAGTTAAATTTTTATTAGCATTTATGACAACATTAGGCAAAGGCATAGGTTTTGCGCGCCTAACGTCGTAAAATTGAACTAGATAGCTTTGTTTTATGCTTTCTACTTTTTCTACGAAAAATTTATCGTCGTCAAAGATATTGAGTTTTTCCGCCGGGATTTGGCGAGGTTGGCTCTCGCCCGCCACCTTACACTCGGTTTTGATTTCTATGATATCAAAATCTATAAATTTGCTATCGACGCCGAAGTGCTTTGCTAAATTTAATATCTCGCCGTACGGATTAGCCGTCTCGACCTCCGTCTCGGCAAGGAAGTTTTGTTGCGCGTTTTGGTTTTCTGGCACGTGATACTCTCGCAATTTTTTGATTTTTAGTCGATTATCTCTAAAATTTCATTAAAAACTCTTGATTTTACGTCTTTTAAATCTAAATTTTCATATCATTGCGTCAAAAAATTTAATAGGATTTTCGTGTTTATAAAAGGCTTTTTTTCAAACAGTATCGGCATCATGGTTTCGCGAGTTTTAGGGCTCGTGCGCGACCTGCTCACGGCTTCTACTTTGGGTGCGAGCATTTACAGCGATATATTTTTCATCGCGTTTAAGATACCAAATTTACTGCGCCGTATCTTTGGTGAGGGGGCTTTTGCAAACGCTTTTTTACCAAATTTTACGAAATCAAACAAAAAATCGCTCTTTAGCGCCGAGATTTTTCTTAAATTTCTAGCCTTTATCGGCATTCTCACGCTTTTGGTAAATTTATTCGCCCCGTTTTTTACCGCCGTTATCGCCACGGGCTTAGCGCCCGGCGACATAAACGAAGCCGTCCCGCTCGTAAAAATCAACTTTTACTACCTCGCACTCATCTTTGCCGTTACATTTTTAGCCTCGCTTTTGCAGTATCGCGGACACTTTGCGACGACGGCATTTTCGACCGCTCTGCTAAATTTAGCCATGATCGGCTCTTTAGTTTTAGCTCGCGGACAGGAGCCTAAAGTCGTGGCTTATTATCTTAGTTTCGGCGTCGTTTTTGGCGGCGTTTTGCAGCTTATCGCGCACCTTATCGCACTTAAATTTAACGGCATCTCAAAGCTCTTTTTCGGCGGCTTAGTTAAATTTGCTCGTGGCAAAAGAGCCGATACAAAGGGCTTTTTTAGCAACTTTTTCCACGGCCTAGTGGGATCGTCCGCCATGCAGTTAAGCTCGTTTATGGATACGTGGCTGGCGTCGTTTTTGGCGGCGGGCTCGATCAGCTATCTTTTCTACGCTAACCGAATTTTTCAGCTACCCCTAGCTATATTTGCGATCGCGCTCTCAACCGCGCTTTTTCCTAAAATCACGCGCCAGATCAAGGCTGGCAACGAAGCCGAAGCTCTAAAATGGATGCGAAAAAGCTTTGAAATTTTATATTTTCTGCTCTTTGCGGCGGCCATCGGCGGTATCATTTTGGCAGATCCTATCATCAAACTGCTTTTTGAGCGCGGAAGCTTTACGCAGGCCGATACGGCAGCGACCGCAAGCGTTTTGGCCGCTTATATGATCGGACTTTTGCCTTTTGGGCTTGCTAAACTTTTTTCGCTTTGGCTTTATGCGCATTTACGGCAAAAGCTAGCCTCCAAAATAGCTGTTATCACGCTCGTTTTTAACCTCGTTTTGGCAGTCGCGCTGATGCAAATTTACGGCGCGTTCGGACTAGCACTTGCTAGCTCGCTAGGCGGGTTTTTGACGCTAGCTTTAAACGTTAAATTTTTTGGGATAAGGAAATTTTTAGCTATAATTGAGCCTAAAAAATTAACGCTTTTAAGCGCGGTTTTGGCTTTAGAGACAGTGATTTTGATATTTTTAAGGAAATTTTTAGATGCAATTTTTTGATAGCGTAAAAAGAAAAAAAGTAGAATTTGAGCCCGTAAAAAGCGACTTTGTGCGCATTTATGTCTGCGGGCCGACGGTTTATGACGACGCGCATTTAGGACACGCCAAAAGCGCGATTAGCTTTGATTTACTTAGGCGCACGCTAAGCGAGCTTGGCTACAAGGTCAAATTCGTGCGAAACTACACCGATATCGACGATAAAATTTTAAAGAAAATGGCGGAAAGCGGCGAGAGTCTAGAGGCAATCACGGATAGATACATCGCAAGCTACGAGCGCGATATGAGCGCGCTTAACGTACTTGAGCCAGATGTCAAGCCAAAAGCGACGCAGACGCTAAAAGAGATGACAGAGTACATCGAAATTTTGCTAAAAAACGGCTTTGCCTACGAGATAGCGGGCGACGGCATATACTTTGATACCGCAAAGGACGCGCAGTATCTGAGCCTGAGCAGTAAATTTGACACCGAGGCAAACATCGCTCGCGTGGCTAGTAGCGACGAAAAAAAGGACGAAAAAGACTTCGTACTGTGGAAATTTGACAAGAAATGGTACGAAAGTCCGTTTGGTCGCGGACGCCCGGGCTGGCATACCGAGTGCGTAGCAATGATAAAAAAGCACCTAAGTAGCGGCGAAAAATTTGAGATCGATATCCACGCGGGCGGGCTTGATTTGCTATTTCCTCACCACGAAAACGAGGCCGCGCAGTGCCGCTGCGCCGAGCGCAAGAGCCTGGCTAAATATTGGCTGCACAACGGCTTTATCCAAGTAAATAACGAAAAAATGAGCAAGAGCCTAGGAAATAGCTTTTTTGTTAAAGACGCGCTAGAGCGAAATTTGGGCGAGGCAGTGAGATTTTATCTGATCTCTAGCCACTACAGAGCGAATTTTAACTTTAGCGAAGACGATCTAAACGCCGCAAAAAAGCGCCTGGATAAAATTTACCGTCTAAAAAAACGAGTTCTTGGCGCGGCGGCAAATTTGAGCGCAAACGAGAAATTTAAGAGCGAATTTATGTCCGCGATGGGGGACGATCTAAACACCTCAAAAGCCCTTGCTAGCGTAGATGAGTTTGTCCGTAGCGCAAACGACGAGCTAGACGCGAACCCGAAAGATAAAGCCAAAAAAGGCGAAATCGCGGCAAATTTGGAGCTAATAGCGCGGGTGCTCGGTATCTTGCAAGTAGACGTATTTGAGTATTTTCAGTTTGGAGTGAGCGACGAAAAACGAGCCTATATCGAGGATCTGATAAATCAAAGAAACGAAGCCAAAAAAGCCAAAAACTACGAGCTATCGGATAAAATCCGCGATATGCTAGCCGCAAACGGCATCAGCCTCATGGATACGCCAGAGGGCTGCATGTGGGAAAAGATATGAAACAGATGAGCCTAAAAGAGGTTTTGCGGCGGTTTGCGCCCTATTTTAGGGATTATATTTCGTATTTTATCATCGCCATCGCCGGCATGCTGATGGCTAGCGGAGGTACGGCCGCGTCGGCATGGGTGATCGAGCCCGTGCTAAATAAAATTTTTATCGAAAAAAACAAAGACCTGCTTTATCTTTTGCCTTACGCTATCATCGCGATTTACTTTTTAAAGGGGCTTGGCACGTTTTTGCAGGCGTATTTTACGGCGTATATCGGGCAGGATATCGTGAGGAGATTTCGCGAAAAGCTGCTAAAAAACCTGCTAAATTTGGATATGAAGTTTTTTAACGATTACCGTACGGGCGAGCTAATCAGTCGAAATATCAACGACATCGACCGCATTAGAAGCATCGTTAGCTCCATGATCCCAGAGCTCATCCGCGAGGCTATCACGATCGCGGGACTGCTTTGCGTCGTGCTTTATCAGAGCTTGCAGCTTGCGTTTTTTGCGCTAGTTATAATGCCCGCAGCCGTCTAT
>NZ_CALINL010000240.1 GCF_938045225.1 uncultured Campylobacter sp. | reverse complement strand
AACAGCCAGTCGCGGGTATATTTACCATCACCATAGATTGGCAGTGGTTTTTCGTTGATAATATTAGAAATACAAAGCGGAATCAGTTTCTCTGGGAAATGATTTGGGCCATAGTTGTTTGAACAATTAGAAACAATGTAAGGAAGTCCATAGGTGTTTCCATAAGCTCTTACCAAATGGTCGCTGGCAGCTTTACTCGCAGAATATGGAGATTTTGGGTCGTAAGGCGTTTCTTCAGTGAAAAATCCTGTTTCTCCCAAAGCACCATACACTTCATCCGTAGAAACATGGTAGAAAAGATTTTTTCTCGGTTCGTTAGGAAATCTTCCGTGTGTATGCTCTGGATTCAGTGTCCAAAACTCTTTACAAAGATTAAGCAAATTAGCAGTCCCCATTACATTAGTATTGATGAAAGCATTTGGGTCTGTGATACTTCTATCCACATGGCTTTCCGCAGCGAGATGTATCACCGCGTCTGGATTATGTTTTTCAAAAACTTTTTTTAGTTCTTCGGGTTTTGTGATATCTGCTTTTTCAAAGATATAGTTTGGTTCGTTTTCTATATCTTTCAGATTTTCAAGGTTTCCTGCGTATGTAAGGGCATCAAGGTTGATGATTTTCGTTTGCGGGAGATTTTTCACAAACTCACGAACAACATGAGAACCGATAAATCCTGCTCCACCTGTCACTACAATATTTTTATATTCAGTCATGAAAAGATTTTCTCCTATTTTTCTGAGGGCATTATAACATATCTTTGGTCAAAGGCTTAACATCCTTAAGCCAAATAGTAGTAAGCGCGGGGATAGATTCTGCCAGTGAATTCCGTCTCAAATCAGGCGTAGGCGCAAGCAAAATCAGAAAGGTATGACGATGAAACTCACGGCGAAACAAAAACTTCAAATAGCAAAAAACGTAGCGGTAGAGATACCGCTTGAGATTTTGGCCTTTTTCGTCGTGCCGATCGCTTTGCTTTTTTGCGGTAAAGAGAGCGAAAAACTGCCAAGATGGGCGGCGTGGTTTGATGACCCAGACTACGGCATCAACGGCGACGACGGGTGGAGAGGCGAACATTTCCCGAACGGCAAGAATAGGACGTATTGGGCTAGACTATGCTGGCTGTATCGCAACCGCATAGGCGTATTCAGCGCGAAGTATCTCGGTGTCAAAGTCGAGGACATAGACGCGGGCACGGTGCGCACTCAAGGCGACGTATTCGCAACATACAACAAAGGGCAAAAATCAACTGAGTGCCTGGTTACTTGCAAGATGAAAGACGGGACGGAGCGTTTTGGCTACTACCGCGAGATACGCTACGGCAAATCAAAATGGTACTGCCGTATCTATCTAGGCTGGAAACTGATGGACGTCGTAGGTATGCGTGAGGATAACAAGCATACGTATATGGACGAGAACGACAAAAAGATACTCCAGACGGTCTGGGCGATAAATCCGTTTAAAAGGATAAAACAATGAGCTCGGCGGTCAAATTTGCGATTATCGCGGCGGTAATTTTGGTCGTAGTCATTACAGTAAATTTACTGAAAGGAGCGTGATGAATTTCCTAATCGCAAACAAGCTCTGGCTAATCGTAATCGGCGCTCTTGCGGGCGTAATGCTAGGGCTTGGGGTTGAAATATGGAAGCTAAAGAGCGACGTCAAAGAAGCAAAAGCGGGGCTAGCCCAGGCGCAAAAAGAGCTAGCTATAAAAGAAGCAAACCTGCAAATCTCGGCGGCAAATCTAAGCGAGTGTAACCTGCGTATAGATTTGCAAAACGCTAAATTTGAAGCGCTGGAGGCAAAAAAGCAAGACGCTATCAAAGAAGCCAAACAAGCAAAAGCGAGATTTGAAAAACTAGCCGCGCCGGCTAAAGACGCACAGTGTCAAGAAAAACTGAAATTTTACGAGGACGCGGCGAGCGTAGCGGCTAAGGCATTTAAGGGGCTAAGATGAGAAACACTCAAACCTTATGCGTGCTAGCTTGCGCACTAATGCTAGCCGGATGTGCGGGCAAAGAGCCACAAATCATCGCCCGTACGGAGTATAAAGAGGTAAAAACGCCCGTAGCTTGCATAAAGCGCGAGGATTTGCCTACGCCGCCCGAATACGACCCAAACAATCCGCAGACGTTTAAGGAGCTTATGGAATACGCCGTAGCGGCGGATAGGCTTTTAAAGGGGTGCGTAGATGATAGAGTTGGCGACTAGAGCTAGAAAATTTTGGCTAAGCAAAAAGGCTATTATCGAGATCGTTTTGTCAATCTTGCTAATGTGGCTAGTCACGAAGTGAGGGAGAAAAATGGATGACGTAATAGAGGAGATAGGGCTTTATTTTTGGGTGATTTTGGTGGGGCTAGTGGGCGGACTGCTCAATATGGCAAATAGCGGCAAAAAAGGCGCGCAAAGGCTTGTAAATTTAGCAGTAGGTACGGCTAGCTCGATGTTTGTGTGTTGGCTAGCGTATGAAACGACGTTTTATTTTACGCAGGCGCCTAAATTCTCGCTAGCAGTGGGCGGGTTTTTTGCTTGGCGAGGGGCGGAGTGGGCTACCGCGATGATAGATAAAGCCGTAGAGAAAAAGATAGAAGGGCTAAACGGCAATAGCTACGACTACGGGGACTACGGCAGAAGCTTTAGGCACGAGGAGCGAGAAGATGACAAATAGCGAGATATTGCAGGCGGTACAGACGCAGCGCACGAAATGCACCGTATGGAGCCGAGTAATGGGTTATCACCGCCCCGTCGAGGGCTTTAACATCGGCAAAAAAGGCGAGCATAAGGAGCGCGTATTTTTCGAGAAAAATTTTAACGCGTCAGAGAAAAGCGTTAAAAATTTGAAAAATAATTAACACAAGGAGCGACAAATGGCAAATTTTAACGAGGCATTTCAAATTTTGATGAGGCTGGAGTTTTCTCGTCCCGAGAACGCGCTAGATAAAAACCCAACAGAAAAGGGTTGGACGTTTATGGGAATATACCAAGACGCCCACCCGCACTGGGCTGGCTGGGATGAGATACTAGGGACGGTGGCTCTTGGCGGCGACATCGAGAAAATATCCCGTGCGCTTTACGGCAGAGAGAATTTGCGTGCGCAAGTGCGAGCATTCTACAAAGAGGCATACTGGGATCGTATGAGGCTTGACGAAATTTCAAGCCAAATCAAAGCGAATGAGATGTTCGTCTTTGCCGTGAACGTCGGCGTAAAGCCCGCCGTAAGAGTTGCACAACAACTTGTAGGCGTAGTGAATGACGGCATAGTGGGCGATCAGACGATAGCGGCGATAAACCGATATGACGAGGAGCGATTCGACAAGCAGTTTGACCGTGCCGAGCTAGAATACTACAACAAGCTGATAGAAAAAAATCCTAAGCTAAAAATTTACGCCAACGGCTGGAGAAATAGAGCTTTGGCGGTGTGACGCGCCGGGGGCAAAAGTCCGGGGCAAGCCCCGACGAGGAGTAAAAAATGAATGCTTATTATGACAAAACTTTCGTGATCGGCAGTGCGTTTGGGCTAGATATCGCGTATTTTGATCGTTTTAATAAGCCGCTAGTTTTCGATCCCAAATTTCGCATCGTGGACCTCGTGTTTGAAAACATCAAAAGCGGCGCGAAGCTAGAGCTAAAAAATATCGGCATGGTAAAACAAAATCACGTCGTGATATTTGCCGAGGCTAGCGCTTGGGACAGTGCGCAGGAAGGGTTTTTAAAAAACGACATCAGCGATAGTTTCGGCTACGGCGGAGCATGGCATGCGTATGCGGTATGGCTACGCCCGCCGCTAGGGAACGACGCGATGTGCGTCATGCGCGGCAAGGCAAAACTCGTACAAGCTGCATGGTAATTTAAGGAACAAACATGTCAGATATTAATAAAACCATAGCATATATAACGCCCGATTATCTCGAGGTTAGGCCTCTTGGGTTTAATCCGGAAGCCGGCACCGGAAGCGGTGAGGGCGATGACGGCGGCGGCACGAACGCACCTGTGCCTTTTAACCCGTTTGATCATATCAGCGAGCTTGAGCGCATCATCGAGGATTATCTAGCCAAAGAGAGAACCTTCGATAATCAAAATTTGCGAGATAAGCTGCGCGGCACAATCAAGGCTCTTGAAGAGCTAAAAACCGAAGTCAAGGCGATCAACGGTCAAATTTCGGCGATGGTCAAAAATAAAGACGTCGCCGTAACTACGGACAACGAAGCGCTAGCCCAGGCGATACAGCAAATCAATGCAAAATTCGGCGAGATCAACGCTAGCATAGATCAGCTCAAGCAAGCCTACGCAAGCGAAAATAGCGCGATAGCTCAAAAATTCGAGCATCTTAAGGCGAGTTTGCCCGGTGAGCTCACAACCCAAATCACAAAAAACGTCGAAACTAAGGTAGAAAAGGGGCTGGACGGCAAAATCAGGTCTATGACCGCAGACATGACAAATCTCATCTCTAGAGCCGAAACCGAGCTCGTGAAGGTCACGAACGCCGCGGCTATCGCGACGGCGGCAAAAGAGTATCTAGCCAAAGTCAAATCCCTGATCACGGACAAGCAAGGCAGAATCACGGGCTGGCAGTTTAGCGATGGGAGTGGGCAACAGAGCAAATTTGAAGTCATGGCGGATAATTTTCGTATCGCAAACTCGAGCGGAACGTATACGCCGTTTCAAATCATCGGTAGGAAAATATATTTTAGCGGCGACGTGGCGTTTGATCAGTTTAAGCAAACCAACACGATAATCAAAATAGAGCGTTTTGAAAACAACTCTGCGGCCAACAAAATCATCCAAGCAAATTTTAACTCCAAGACAAACGCCTGCATAGTGCTCTATAACGTATCTGATTTTTCTAAGTCTCACGTAGCGTTGCTCGGAAGGGCAAGCAACGGGGCGTTTAACGATAAATTTTTGATGGGGCCAAACAGTGCGGCCGTGATGCTATATCTAAATCAGCAAGATCTAGTGGAAAGGTGAAACATGTATTATTTTTTGGATGAAGACGGAGTAATCATAGGTAGCGGCACCGAAAAACACGCCGCGTATAAAAACGTAGAAGCGGCCAAGGTGGATATCCCAAACGGGCAAAGCCCATACGGATACGCTCTTAAAAACGGCAAATTTGAGCCAAGCGATGGCATGAAGGCTGCGGCAAAAGCGGAGCAAAAGGCGCAGATAAAAGCGCTCAAAGAAGAAGAGATCGCAAATATCGTCGTAAGGACGAAAAACGGGCGTAAATTTAAAGGCGACGAGAAGTCTCAAAGCAGAATGAGTCTAGCCCTAGAGCGTGCGCGTAGGCTAGGGCTTGAAGCTCTGGAGTGGAAACTAGCGGGCGGCGAGATCGAGCCGGTAACGCCGGACGAGCTTGAAGCGGCGTTAAATTTGGCCGTTGCCAAAACCAGCGAGATAGAGCTATGCCGGTAAGCGACGAAGACTTTAACGCGCTTAAAAATAGCGTGCGCGCGCTGGAAAACCAAATAGATACGCTTCGAACGAGTATCGGCGGGATAGAAAGCAGAATCGACGCCCTGCAAAACTCTACGGACGCGAAATTTAGCGCCGTTTCAAAAAAGCTGGACGGCGCAGACAAAGAGATAGACGAGCTAGAAACGCAGGCTAGCCTTGCAAGATCGAACCTAAACAAACTCAAGCGGCAGATGAAGGGACTGTAATGGCGCAAAAAATCAAAATAAAATACGATGAAAAATACATAGAAAATTTTAAGAAAATTTTGGCGGCAGCGACTTGCGTAGATTCGCCGTTTGTAAAAACCACGCAGTATATCGATGAGCAATTCGATAGCTACAACATCGACGACGAAGTAAGGGCTAGAACGATCTCGGGGCTGCTTGCGGACCTATCTATAAATTTCACTCAAAACGCTATGCAAAACGCAATGGAGCTAGCGCAAAAAGAGCTGACCTTCGACCAGGAGCTCCGCGCGCTAGAGCTGCGCAATCAAGGACTAGAAAAAGAGCTAGAAGCGCTCGAGCTAAAAAATAAATACATGAAAGAAAAACACCCGCTAGAGATGGACCAGCTAAGGGCGCAAAACGATCTCACGGCTGCACAGATAGAAAAAATCAAAGCCGAGCAAAAGCTCGCCGAAGAGCAACACAAAGCCATCGAGCGGCAGGTCAAAGACAATCGTATCATCAAAGCTACGTCCATCCTAGGCGACTTTTTGCAAAACCTCGCTCAGCGCGATCTGATTCCGCCGGCATCTATGAACGAACATTTTTTCAATCTGCTCGCAGCTATCACAAAAGGCGACGGCATCGCTGCAAAAGCGATAGCGGACTACGAAATCAAAAAAGGCAAATAGTTTGCCGCCAAAAGGCTAAATTTTGCAAACCTATATCGCGTTTAACGACATTTTAAACGTCACTAATCCAGAAGATAGTGACGTATTTTCTTTTATGGCGGGATCCCAGGCTTTTGATTATCTTTTTGCCGGAGGCTCGGCGTATAGCCCGAGCTTTGAGCCTATGCCAAATCTCGCATCTCTTTTTATCTCTCAAAGCTACTCTCTTACGCTTTCATTGCTTGATCTGAATGAAGACTATGCCGAGCTGGCGCTTCTTCCTATGCAAATTTTGATATTTCGCGAGTGGAGCAAAAAGGCTAGGGACGAGGCGGCCGAAGCTGCAGGCGAAGAGATAGAAAACGCGGTAAGCAAGGCGGTAGAAAAAGCTAGAGATATATTGCGCGAGAGAGACAAAGACTTTGCCGGCCCAGAGGGCAGGACTATAGGGCGAAGCGGAGCGGTGAGCGGCGAGTTTTTAAGGGAGCTAGCCGAAGAGAGGAAAAAAGGCGCGCTAAGAGCGGCGCTGCAAGGATACGCTATGAACAAGTGGGGGCCGCTGGGAGCGATCGCCGCCGGCTGGGCGTACGATGGGCAAATAAGCGCGGCCACGATCCACGACGTCGTAACTGCAAGCCTAAAAAAAGAGATAGTTAGCCTCGGCGTACAGACGCTATCAAAGGCGCTGGGCATAACTTCGGCTTTTGGCACTTTGGCTATAGGTTTTGCGCTGGATAGCCTTTTTACGGAGACGTTTGAGGTGATGAGCGGGCTTGATAATCACTTCGGCTTCGGCGGCGATTTGGCTGGATTTACGAGCAGGGGAGAACCGATGTATGAACAAAAGATAGGATTTTTAGACGGCGTAAAAAGGGCGCTAGGGTTTGATATAGGCAGGATCGAGCTAGAAAATGAGTATGGCCAAACGGTGGGCTACGAGTGGAAGGGCAAGAAGTTTGAATACGCGCATCCGATAGAGAAATTTAGCGACTACCTAAACACACCCGCAAGGGACATGGGGCTAACGCGCGCAAATAGATTTATGGATGCAGGTAGCATCATGTCGAGAATGAATCAAAACTACAGCCGCTCTCAGATAGAAACTGCGCTAGAAAAGAGCACGTTTGGCTCGGTGGCGGGGTTTAAACCCGACGGCTTTTCTCCGTTTGGAAAACAGCTATACTCCGCGGCCTTTGACGACATCATGGACGCAGTCGCCCCAGTAGCCAAAATGCAACAAGGCGGCATACAACGACTCGGAACGAACAAGAATACGTTTGAAGGGTTTGCAGGGTCTAGATTTGGACAAACCGCGTATAACTATCACGGCTATTCGAGATGGGGCAAGACGCTAGGAATGCAAAAATTTAAAGAGGATTACGAGCGCGGATTTTTTGGGAATCGCGAAGTGGGTAGCCGAGGCGGGATCAACGGTACCGGAGCGCACAGCAGAGGCGGCGCAATGGCGGCCGAGGCGGCCGATAAAGCCGGCAAAAGCGGCAGCGTGAGCGGCGCCATGAACTCCGGGGGACGCGCAAATAGCTCAGGCAACCGCAGGGGCGGCAACATCGGCGGCACGACCGGACACGGCAAAACAAGCCGCGGGGAGAAAAGTAGACAAAGGCAAGCCGAGAAAAACTCGGGCGGCAACAAGAGCGGCAAGAAATAATATACGAAATTTAGGACGTCAAAGAGTAATAATAAGATAAAAATTTAAAAAGGAGAAAAGATGTGGGATTGGTGGAAAAATCTTTCAAGCGGAATTAAAAACAATGCCGATAGCTTGCAGGCTGCAGGCGCGCTAGTCGGCGGCTTAGGCAGCGCATATAGCGCCTACAAACAAGGCAAAGCTGCGGATAAAACCTATAAACTAAACCTTGATCTACTCAAAGAAGAAAAGCGTCGCCGAAATCAGGCGCAGCAAAATTTAGAGCAAGGATGGCTAAGCGCGATGAGCAAGAGAAAGGACGAAGAGAATGCGATTTAACATTGACTATCTAAGAGCGCCCGAATATAGCAAGGGTGCCGGAATCGGAGCGGGCTTTGCGGCTTTTGGCGATAGTCTCATGAAAATAGGGCAGATCGGCAAGGAGCGTCAAAAGATAGACGACGAAAACCAGAGGTATCAAGACGAGAAGCTTTTTAGAAACGACGAGCTAAATTTTAGGAAAAACTCGCATGCCGAGACGATGAAAGCTAAGGCCGACGAACTTGCGTGGGATAAAGACAAATTCGGCAAAGAGCAGGAGTGGAATAACTACAAACTAAGTATGGATACTCTAAGGGCGGACAAGGATAGAGCCGTAGACTGGGCTAGAGCTAACGCGCAAGCGGGCTACTACGGATCGCTAGCGCAGGAGCGCGTCGATAAGCTAAACCGCCAAAAACAAGAAGACGCGGCTAACGTAGCGGCGTATAGGCAGTTTTTCCCGAATGAAACAAAAGGCAAGAGCGACGCAGAAGTCTTGGCCATAGGAAACATCATGCAGCGTTTTAGCTCAAACAAGGCCGCTCCTGGCGATGAAAGCTGGGTGAAAGTCGATGCAGCCACATATAACGAGTATGCGCATCTTGGCGTAACAAAAAACTCCAAAGACGGCTATTATCTTAATAAAAATTTCGTAGACGAGCTGGCAAAAGAGTCCGATGCTAGGCGCGAAGCCAAAGGCGATCAGTCCGGATACAAGGATAGAAAAAACGATTTAGCTAGGAAAAAGCCGTTTATTTTTGGTGATGACGGAGCAATGTGATGCCTGTTACTATACGCGAATATTTGGGCGACGAAAAAATAGCGCAGCTAGAGGGTATGGGGTTTTTGCCAAATTTGATCGCCGATATGGCTAAGCGTCAATATATGCAAGATAGGCAAGCCAAAAGAAACGAGCTAGCGGACTCTGGGCTAGACGGGAAGCTAGTTCAGGGCATAATGCGCGGCGACGTGAGCGAAGAAGAGGCGAGAAGCGCGCAAAAATTTGAAGACTTCGGCGCAAAGAAACACGGTTGGGGGCTTGGCGCGGCCAAAGCGGTAGCCGGTATCGCAAACGCCGCCGAACGAGTGAGCGATTTTATTAATCCGTTTTATGAAGGCAAGCGCGACGAAAAAGGGGACTACGTCTATCAAAACGCCATAGAAAAGGGTTTGCGTCCTAAAATCAAAAGCGCAGAGAAGCTGCGAGACGACTACGAAAAAGCTACCGGTGAGACGTCGTGGGGTAGCCGTGTGGCTGAAATAGGCACGGAGATGGTCGCCGATCCGATAAATTTCATCGGTGGCATTGGGTTGCTCAGCAAAGGAAGCAAGCTGGCGCAGTTTGGCAAAAAGTCTCTATTTTTTGCGGGGACCGGCGCGGCAAGCGGCGGCGTGATGGCTCTAGGCGAGGGCAAAAACGACGAAGAGACGCTAAAAAATATGGGCTACGGAGCGGCGGGCGGTTTTGTTTTGGGCCATGCGATAGATCAAGGCATCCAAGGTGTCGGCAAACTCATAGCGAAGCGTCGCGCAAGCAGAGCCGCAAACGAAGCGGACGCGGTAAGCCAGGCCGAAAATAGCGATTTTTTGCGCGCTACGGACGAGCTGGGCGGAAGCGAGATAAAGGCGGCAAACGGTAAACAGGCAAAAGTAGCAAACGGGCAAGATGGGGACATCCCGCCCGGCGGCGGAGCGGGTGGAGTAAATACGGCGCAAACAGACGATATCACCCAGACGATGACCGCGCGCGAGTTTGCGATCGGCGAAGCGGGGCTGGACGAAGACACGGCGGCAAAGGTCGTCAAAGAGGCTGCGCAAGGCAAAGAAAAAAGCGACTTTGTGGACGCAGATACTTACGCAGACATAGTCAAATTTAAAAACTTCGAGAACCAAAGAGAGGCGGCTAAGGCTTACGGCGAGCAAATAGAAGCGGCGAAACAAAGCCTAGAGAGTGCGCGCGAGCAATCGGCCGTAAGATATGCAGACACCCAAAGAGCTATCAACGAATACCAAAAACAAGGTATGTCCGCAAGCGCGACGAGGGAGTTAATCAATGCTAAATTTAAACCCAGCGCGGACGAGATAAACTACACTAGAGCCTTTAACGACGGAGCGGACGTAGATCCTAGACTTGCAGGGCAAGGGATATTTTACGCGA
>NZ_CALINL010000239.1 GCF_938045225.1 uncultured Campylobacter sp. | reverse complement strand
AACTGTAAACCGATAAAATACTTAAATAGTATTTAATATTTTTTTAAATATAATCTAGGAATTAATTTTAAATTCAAACTAAGGACACAATATGGCCGAAAACTCCGTTGCACCTAAAGAACGTATAAATATAACGTATAAAACCAAAACGAATAACCAAGAGGCCGATGTAGAGCTACCGCTTAAACTTATGGTTATGGCAAACCTGACCGGCTATAACGACACTCCGCTTGAAGAGCGAGAGGTAGTGTCCATAAATAAAATCAATTTCGACCAAGTAATGCAAAAAATGGATATAAAAACAAATTTTACCGTAGAGAATAAGTTGGGCTTGGGCTCAGATGAGATCAACGTAGAGCTTAAAATATCAAATATGAAAGACTTCTCTCCGGATAACATAGCAAAACAAATTCCTGAAATAAATCAACTTTTGGAACTAAGAAAAGCGCTGGTGTCGCTAAAAGGTCCGATGGGAAATATTCCTGATTTCAGAAAAGCGGTTTTGGATGCATTAAAAGACAAGAAAACAAAACAAGAGCTTCTTTTGGAAATAAAAGACTCTCAAGACGTAAAATGAGGAAGTAAAATGCAAGAAGTAAAAGTTAAAACGCCTATTATCGAAAGTATTATGGAAAAAAGCAAGTACTCCAAAGACGACGAAAGCTACAGTATAGTAAAAAAAGGAGTGGCGGAATTTATCTCAAATATAGTAACATCCAAGAACCCGGAAGAGAAGATAAATAAACTTGCTCTCGATGAAATGATAGCCCACATAGACGACCTTTTGTCAAAGCAAATGGACGAAGTGCTTCACAATAAAGATCTCCAAAAACTCGAGTCGACATGGAGAGGTATCCGCTTTTTAGTAGAGAGAACAAATTTTAACGAAAATATCAAAATCGTCCTCTCCGACATAACCAAAGAAGAAGCTCTTGAGGATTTTGATTCAAATTTGGATATCACGCAAAGCGTAATGTATAAGCAGGTTTACTCCCATGAATACGGCCAGTTCGGCGGAGAGCCGATAGGGGCGATTATAGGCGATTACGAGCTTGACAAAACCAATACCGATATGACGTTTTTAAACAAGATGTCCTCTATCGCCGCAATGAGCCACTCTCCGTTTCTAACATCTTTATCCTCAAAATTCTTTGGGCTAGAAAACTATGCCGAGCTAGAAAATATAAAAGACATGAAAAGTATGCTTGAAGGCCCTCAATACACCAGATGGAGAACCTTTAGGGAAAACGAGGATGCAAAATACGTGGGCTTACTAGCAACCAGGTTTTTAACTCGTTCGCCTTATTTACCGGAGGATAATCCTATAAAAAGTTTTAACTATAGAGAAAACGTAGAAGGCTCTCACGAGCACTTACTTTGGGGCAATTCGGCATATACGTTTGCCACAAGACTTACGGAGAGTTTCGCCGATTTTAGATGGTGCGGAAATATAATAGGTCCAAAAGGCGGTGGAGCGGTCAAGGATCTGCCTACCTATCTTTATGAAAACTACGGTAGCGTGCAAGCAAAAATACCAACTGAAGTCTTGATAACAGATAGAAGGGAGTACGAGCTTTCCGAAAACGGATTTATTACTCTTACTTTACGTAGAGACAGCAATAATGCCGCATTTTTTTCTGCAAATTCGGCTCTAAAACCTAAAATTTTCCCAAATACTCCGGAAGGAAAACAAGCTGAAACAAATTTTAGGTTAGGCACGCAGCTACCTTATATATTTTTAATATCTCGACTAGCTCACTATCTCAAAGTTTTACAGCGCGAGGAAATAGGTACGTGGAAGGAAAGAGCAGATGTGGAGCGCGGTTTAAACGAGTGGCTAAGGCAGTACATTTCCGATCAAGAAAATCCGCCTGCAGACGTAAGGAGTAGAAGACCGTTTAGAAGCGCTAAAATAAACGTAAACGATATTCCTGGCGAGCCTGGCTGGTATAAAATAGAGCTACTAGCTAGACCGCACTTTAAATTTATGGGCGCTAATTTTGAGCTATCGCTGGTCGGAAAACTAGACAAAGAATAAATTTAGGCGGACTATGTCATTAAGCGATAGGGTTTTACATACATTAAATGAAGAAAATGCAGACAATCCCTATCGCCAAGATATTTTAAACGATATAAAAGAAAATATAAGCATACTATTAAATTCCAAATTTGACGACTGCATAACCATACAAGGCTCAAGCCTGCCGGATATGTCTTTTTTAAATATTGATTCGCAAGAACTCTGCCAGCTAATGGGAAAAGAAATATACAACCTCATTCAAAAATATGAAAATAGAATTAATATAGTTGCCATAAACTATGATGATTCATTAAAGCCGTGGCAATTAACTTTTAATATAAGATATACTAGGCAAAATGACGCCTTTAAGGAGTTTGCCATAAAAGTAACTTTTCGCAATAATAGATATTGTGAGGTTTTATGATGAAACAAAACGAAAGCAACGTGTTATATTTTCATAAAGAAATGGCCTATCTTCGTGAAATGAGAGAGCTTTTTATAGAAAAATTTCCAAAAGTAGCACCATTTTTAAATACGGACAGCAAAGATCCCGATGTCGAAAGAATCATAGAAAACGTAGCTATACTTACATCTAAAATTCATCAGGAGCTCGATGAGAATATACCGCTAATAGCCGAATCCCTAATAAATATCGTATCGCCAAACTATACCAATCCTGTACCTTCGGTATGTATTCAAGAATTTTCTTTAAAAAGCGATAGCAAAAAAAATAGCGCAGTCATACCCAAAGGCTCGGTCGTAGTTTCCAGGACAATTAATGATGTAAAATGCAAATTTAAAACATCATATGACGTATTTTTGTATCCTTTAAAGATAAATAAAACGTATCTAGACAATAACAAAAGCGATTATGTTTTAAAACTGGAATTAAGTATCACGAAAGATGAAATAAGTTTATCGGATATTGATTTAAACCGCATTAATTTATATCTAGGCAACGATGTATATATGTCTTCTACGCTAGTTATGTGGATGAAAACGTATTTAAAAAAAATTATCGTATTTTGTACCGATAGCGGAGAAACTTTTAGCATACCTATTTCATCGCTCGAAGTATTAGGGCTTGACGACAAACTTCTTGATTATGAAGATTTCGGTTTTGAGGCATTTGCTCTTTTGCAGGAACTATTTTTTATGCCGTATAAATTTAATTTTATATCGATAAAAAATTTGGACATACTAAAATCTTCCGGCTCTAGAAATTTTACGATCGAATTCGTGTTTGATAGAAGCCTTCCAAACGGCTATTTTCCAAGAGTTGAGCACTTTTCCTTATCTTCTACCCCGGCCATAAATTTATTCGATATGAGCGCGGAGCCTATATTAAATAACAACAATAAAAACGGTTATAGGATTTTTTTAGATAGAGCAAAGATCGACGCTTACAATATAGTTCAAGTCACTAAAGTAGTTGCTCATAATAGCGATACTGGTAGACGAGTATTAAAAAACTACAAAAGTTTTGAACGATTTAATTTCTTTAACGGCGAAAATGTAGATGACTTTTACTCTTTAAGCGACAGGAGGGACGGCAGCTCAAATTTATTCAAAGAGATCTCGTTTTTTTCCGACTCTCAGAAGGAGCAAACCATAACCGTAGAAACTATATGTTGCAACGGGAATTTACCATCCAAGCTTAAGATATCAGAAATAAACGACTTTCCCGCCCAGCCGGAAATTAATACAAAAAATATTACAGTCCCCACATCTATGCAAAAAGTGGATATAGACGGAAATTTACTTTGGCGACTCGTATCCATATTGTCTTTTAGTTATCGAACCATACTAGAAAAAAAATCATTCCTAGCCGTATTAGATGCCTTTTCATTTGGCGATAGTCCGATATCTAAAATTTTGGCAAGCTCGCTAAAAAACATAAAAACCAAATCCATTTATAGAATAGACGGGCGTATGACGAAAAAAGGCACATTGTGTATATTTTATATGGATGAAAGTAAATTTTATAGCATAGGCGAAGTTTATATCGCGGGGCTGGTTTTATCTAAATTTCTAGCCAGCTTTGCCTCTATAAATTCATTTTGCGAGCTAAAAGTAAAATGCACCCAAAGCAAAATAACGATAGACTATCCGCTTCATAGCGGCAATAAAGCGTTACTGTGAAATTAACCGGGCAAACTTCTTTTTATAGACTTATCAAAAAAGCCTTAAACGACTACGACAAAAACGATATCGTTTTAAGAAATAGCTCAAAACTAGGCCATCCCAATAAAGAAATAGAATATGTTAGGCCAAACAATGAAGAAGAGAAAAATTTTCTAGAAATAATGGTAAATTTTATGGGGCTATATGGCAGCTCTTCACAGCTACCAAGCTATATGCTAGATAAATTTTCTAGAAGCGATAACGAAAATTGGAAATTATTTTTTGACTTTTTTAATAATTATTTGCTATGGATATTTTTTGAGAGCGTATCCATGCAAAATTATCCCAAATCTTTTAAGAAAGATTTTAGCGATAGAATTTCAACTATATTATTTAATATTTTAGGCATAGACGACAAAGAGGTGGCCAGGTCTTATCTACCGTTTGCGCCGCTACTACTAAGCTTAAGGAGACCGAAACTACAAATACAAAGGGTATTAGAATATAACTTTAATCTTAAAAATAAACTTTTTATATTGGAAAATATCCCGCATCAGGTAGTTATAGAGCCAAAGCAACGAAGCTATCTAGGTAAACTAAACAACCGCTTAAGTAAAAATTTTATACTGGGCAAGAAAGCACTGGACTATCAAAGTAAAATGGCTATTTATATAAAGGGCATAAATTACGACGAAGCAATTAAATATTTTCCAAAGGGGCAAAAATACGACAAACTCAAAGAAAGCGTGATTTTTCTTACAAATAACGAATTTGCCGTGGATTTATACATAAACATAAAATATTCCCCAAAAATGAATCTTAAGCTAGGGGACGACTCTCATAGCAAATTAGGCTACGGCTCCATAATAGGAAAAGATAAAAAAGGCTCTTATTTGATGTTTTTTAGGCTATACTCCTGATATTTCATAAATCCAAATTAAGCATTCGTTTTAAATTTTAAGAAGTTGTGATATAATCAAATAATTATTTAATCAAATCTTGGATCGGTGGTAAAGTTGTCTCTCTCGTTAATATCTAGAATTCTTAGTATTTTTAAAATAAAAGGCGTTTCTATTTTTATATCGCTTATTGCGATTAGTATTCTATTTTGGCGGTATAGCCCAGATATTGCTTTTAGCGATGTATATATTTTTGCAAACACATCATCTAGGGTAATAGCTATTTGCATTTTTTGGCTAATTGCATTCGTTATTTTCGCCTTGCGTGCAACGATCAAATTTTTCTCTTCTATAAAAGACGATAAAAGACAGCAAATAAAAGAGTTAAAAAAGATATCAAACGAATCCGTAAATAAAGCTAAAAGAAATTTTTTTATATCCGTAAAAGATGCAAAAAATACTTGGAAAAACGATATAAAATTTAAAAAAATACCGCTTGTTATGATAATAGGAAATGAAAGAGCCGGAAAAAGTGCTTTCATTAATTATTCTAATATAGAATACCCGCTTGGAGATAGCCTCGATACATACAAAAAAATACATCAAAGCACGACTAATTTTAATCTTTACATATCAAAGAGCGGAGCTCTTATAGATACCGAAGGCGTTCATTTTGCTCAAGAAGTTTTATTTAATCCATCTTCAACAGACGAGCTTCCAGAGGATGACGTAGAAAAAAACAAAGACTTTCTCCTAAAAAAGAACATATGGAAAGAGTTTTTAAATTTCTTAAATAAAAATATTTTTCACTCTAAGTTAGGCGGCGCTATTTTAATAGTGGATACTCAACAGTTTTTGGAAAATCCCAAAGAGTACTCAAATGATCTAATAAGATACATGGTAAAAAGAGTAAACGACTGCGAAAATAGCTTGAAAATAAAATTTCCCATTTATGTGGTATTTAGCAAACTCGACCTAGTCGAAGGTATGGGTGATTACTTTAAGCTTTTTAAAGACGATGTCGCAAATAAAGCTTTTGGACTCAGCTTGCCAAATAGCTTTAATAAAGACGAGCTAGATAATGATTTTAAAGAGCTAAGCCGTTCGCTACTTTACAACATAATGAGTAAAAACTCGCTTTCTCACTCCCTTGAAGATAAAAAACGCTCTTATTTATTCTTAAAACAACTAGACAATCTGTTTGCGCTCGTAAGCGACTTTGCCTTAAAATTAAAAGATGAAAATTCATTGAAAAACAGTTCGCCGATCAAAGGCGTTTACTTTGTTAGCGCATTTCAAGAAAACGTACCTATAAACTATCTAGTAAATACGGTGTGCGATAGATACGGTGTGAAAAAGCCGTTAGCTAGAGCTGTTAATAACTATAGCAAGCAGAGCTATTTTGTTAAATCGCTACTAAAAGATATTGTTTTTAAGGGTCATCTTGTAAATTCGAATTTAAATACAAGCCTAAGCGCGAAAATTTTAAATTACGCATTAATAGTTTTTATTTGTACCGCCGCTTACTTTGCGTGCAGCCATTTTCTAGGACTAAAATCGGCAAAAGAGCTAGAGGCGCAGAGTGCTATGCTTTCGGTATCCACACTACTTGACGGCCAAAGATACAAAGATTATACCCCTACTCAAAAGATAGAATTATTACGCAATCTAAAAGAAGCCCTAAAAATATACCCTAGACTATTTTCGGGGGATACTAAATTTGAATATCCGCTTTTGGATATATCCTACAAAGGTTTTAAGTCCGCCAAAGACTTGTATACGGAGCTAACGATAGATTTTCTTAAAAATACCATTCTTGTCGAGATGGAAAATATGTTAGAGACCGAGACAAACCCGGACAATCTCATAAAAGCCTTTTATATGTACCAATCGTTGTTTGATAAAGATTTTATAAATGCTAATTTGTTTAAAATTTGGATCAAGACAAATTGGGCTAAATTTGAAAAATACAACGTAAATCAAGACGATTTTTTATCACACGTCGATAGCGTATTAAATGCTGATTTAAACGATATACCTCAAAATTTAAATTCTATCAAAGTAGCCAACGACAAACTTGTAAAAGTAGAAAGATTGGAAAGGCTATATTCTCTTTTGGAATTTATATCTTATAAAAATGAAAAAGAATTTTACGATATAAAAAAAGAAATTTCCGGAATTAACGGCGTTATAGAAAACAGCAACGCCTTCGAGCCGTTTAATAAAATTTATGCGAAAGAGGGCATGAGGCAGTTCTTATCAAATCTAAGCTCTTACATAGACGACTCGGCGAATATCGAAAAATGGCTATTTCAAAACAAACAAGCAAGCGGACTTGATGCAAACGAAGATAAATCGGCTCTGCGCTTAGGCATAGCTGGGCTGTATTTACAAAAATACCGCTCCAGATGGATGACCGTGATAAGCGGCATAACGCCTAAAAAATTTAACTCCAGAAAAGAGACTTTAGATGAACTAGAGATATTATCGAAAGTTAAAAATCCAGTAAATTCGCTTGTAGATACGCTAAATGCAAATACTATTCTAACCGACGAAACTTTCTTAAAATACATATACAGTCTTGGCTATCCTTCTACCGAGATTAGAAAATTATTTTCAAATTTTAGCTCTGATTTTAGCCCGTACCATACGCTAAACGATAGCTCGAAAGAAAACGGCATACTAAGTACCATAAGCGACGATGTATCTAAAATCCATAAAAAAATCCTCGACTTTAACTATGAGATGTTACAAAGCGAAAATGACAAAATAACTTATGTAATGGGCGGCGTCAAAAATGAAAACGACCCGTTTATAGTTTTAAATAACGACTCAAAAATGCTCCCTAAAGAGCTTATGAACTACTATCAGCAAGTATCTAAGCTGTCTTGGAAGCAGGTAGAGTCGGGAGCCACTACTTTATTAAATACGGCATGGCAGGATGAAATTTACAGCCTTTACGCAAACGAAATAATGCCGTTTTACCCATTTGACGAGACAGCGGCACAGTCCGTTAGCATACAATCGTTTAAAGCTTTTTTCGGTAAAAACGGGGCTTGGAATCAGTTTTACGATAGATTTTTAAAGAAAATTTTAACCAAAGGGACAAACGGCTACAGAGTAAAATCGGCGTATGCGAAAGATTTTAAATTTAGCAAGAGTTTCTTGGAAAACATATCCGTGATAGATAATATCGCAAGCACCATGCTTGATCTAAACGACGAGATTAAAATCAACTTCTATATTAAAGCAATTGATTTATCGGCGGATTTTAGCAACATTAACGTTTCGTCGGTAAACGATAAAAGCATAACCTACGATCATACGCTGCCTTCAAGTCTTCACATAACGCCTAAAGATTTTGATACCTCCGCGCAGATCAAATTCGCGGCCAAATTTCAAAACGGTAATAAAATCGAGCAAAAAACATTTAGCGGAGAGTGGGCTTGGCATAGGCTTTTGCGAAATTCAAGCTATAACTCTGAGCAGGGTAAATATTCTCTTTATCTTAATCCGCAAGAAAAATACTACTTCGGATTTGACGTAACGCCTAATAATGCCGAACTGATGGAACTTTTAAGAAATATATCTTCATTTAAGTTGCCTAAAAATATTTTAAATTAAGGAAGATTATGGAGCAAATAGCCGTTACTATACAGAATTTAGAAAATGCCGCAAACTACTCGTCTAAATTTTATATCTTTGATGAAAACGGCGGCGATATAGGAAGCGATAGCGGCGTAACCTTTAGATGTCAAGATTCAGATGGAGCCATACTCGCCAGGCATGCGCGCATAGGTTATGAGGAGGGATTTTTTACGATATCTTCATATGAAAACTGCGATATATTTTACGCCGATTCTTTTTCAAAGATCGCAAGCGACTACGAAACGGTTGTTAATGAGGGGGACGTGTTTAGGGTAGGGAGCTTAAAACTCATGTTTATAAATCCCTCAAAACTAGAAGAATATGCTGCTAAAATGCAAAAACTAATAGAAAATACGCCTAGTTTCGACAAGCTTGACGATGTGCGCCTTGAGCCTAGAGGCAAGCTTTTAAATGTTGATTTTAAAGAGCAACCCGATATCAATATATTTCCGAAAGAAGACGACGAATTTTACATCAAAAACGACTATCCCGCAAAGGCGACCGAGCCAAATCCCGCATATGCTCCAAAACCTTTTACGCAAAACATGATATCTTCGCAAACATTAAATGATCTAACGCAAAAACTACTGGGTCAACTTAGAAACGAAATTGCGCCAAACACGATAGAGTCAAATTCCGCCACTCTAAGCGTAGCCGATCTAGAAGCCATACTCTCCACCATACGCCTAACCGACTCTACAAAGCTAATCAACTCGGTCTTATTGCAGCTAGTATGCAAGGAGCTATACTCTCATATGTACGATATAGTCGAAAACAATTCGTTTTTTAAGTACCTATCAGGAGCCGTTACCAAAAGTACTCAGGAGAAAAAGGAGTCTTTTGAATATTTAGTACTAAAGGCTCTAGAAAGCTATATCTCAAAAAAATAATACTATATAAATTTAAGCAAGCTCGCTTAACAGGCTTGCTTAAATTATCCCAATCTACCTAATCCTTAATATTATGCTCTTTAGCATACTCTTCTATCTTATCTTTTAGATCTTTGGGAAAGCTAGGTTTATACATAGCAGGAGTTAAAGGATTTAGTCTTTTATCTAGTTTACCCGATTCATACATTCTTTTTAGTTCTTCTGGGGTATTATAATACGGTGCGTTAGGATAACCTTCGGGAGGAGTTAGGGACATTATTTTAGATTCTAGCAGGGTGGAGTCGATGTATAAGGCAATGGTTTTTTGATCCCACGTATTTGGATATCCGACAAGATCGAATTTTTCCTTATAGTCTTCTAGCGCCTTATTAGAATAATTTACAAACTCTTCCCTGGTCGTTTCATTTGCGTCTATATCTCTAGGGTCTAAAAGCTTGCCTTCTTCAATTTTCTTGATTAAGTGTCTATGTAGAGCGCCGTCAGCCATTGCCGCTACCCCTCCCCTATTAAAATCCATAATAAAATCGCTCCCTACTATCTCGTCTAGATAAGGTATCATACCGTATTGGTCTAAAGGAGGGTTTTTATATAGGGCTTGGAATTCTAATGAACGGGATAGGTTTTTGTTTAGTCCTACCGCATATGTATAGTATTTAAAACAATCAGATAATGCCCTTAAAGCTTTTACTTCTCCTAACTGAGCGGCTAAAAACAAAGCCTGGAATTCTCTTGCTTTAAACCCTCCTAAACTTCCGTTCCCAAATGCCAAGGGATTACCTAGTATTCCGGAACATATACCCCACTCTCCTATGAATAAATCCGATTTAAGGGTATTAACGTTTCTCTCCACCGTATCGTAAATATCTTTGTATTCGGGTTTAGTTAGTCTTCCTTTTTCATCTACTCTTGCTATAGCGTCATCTGGTATTTCAAGCATAGTACATTTTAGATTACTTCTTTTTACTAGATAGATATATCTATCTCTTTTATCTTTTAAGCTTTCATAGTATGCTTTTTCTTTTTTAGTCCAAGGAGAAATTTCTTTAGAATTAGGTTTAAAGCTTAGCTTATACCAAGGCTCAAAGGATAGATACTCTGTTTGTCCGTATTCGTTAGGGTTTGGATTAAAGTAGCTTGGTTTATAGTCTTTATAGGGGGAGGAGTTTAGGATGTCTCTAGCGTCTAGTAAGTATTTTGATTGAATTTCCAAGTAGTCTTGCCTTGTTCTAACCTTTTCATATTCTTCGTTATTTGGGATTAATAAATTTGTCTTTTTATCAAATTTAACCTCTCTGCCGTCTGGAGTAAGCACGGTATAAGTTTCATTGTTCATCGCATTTCCTTTTAAGTAATATATCGTAATCGTTGTAGCAATTAATACCGCTGATAGTATAAGTATCTTTTTCATCTCTTATCCTATAAATAGTCCGTCTTCCATTATTATGGTAGTTGCTAGTCTGCCTACTAGGCGGGGAGGAATTTCTGACACTTTCTTGCTATCTCTTCTCTTTTTATCCGCTGCATAGTCCTTACACCCCACATAAAGCCCTTTGATATTATTCTTGCCTATTACGTCTAGGGCTTGCAGTAGTCTTCTTGCTTTATTATCCACCTTAGACTCTTTACTAGTAGTATCCGTATTAAAGTTTCCTTCTTTAAAGTCTTGGAGTATTTCCATAGCTTCGTTGTAGCTGTCTATAGCAGACTCCATATTAGCCATACTTTTACCTCTGGTTTGAGCCTCTTTATACATCTCGTAAATTTCTCTTCTTTGCGTATAGTCCATAAAGCTACTATTTGATATATCCAAAGGTCTTTTTGAGTCCGCTACCATAAGCTCTTTTGGCTCAAATGGCATATCATGGTTTTTTAGATGAGTAAAGAAGCTTTGATCGTCTTTATACGTAGTTCTTAGTTCGTCTAGGCAAAGATAGGCTATAAGTTTGTTTAAAGGCATATTTTTAGATAGGCTAGAGTTTGTTTTAGTATAGATGTCGTCTATATCGTAGTAAAAGAATTTATGATAGTCTAGGCCTCCGCTAGACAGTCTTCCTCCTATTATCGTTCTTTTTAAATCTACGTTCATAAAAGAGGAGTGTATTTGCATAGGATAGTAGATATACTCTTTAGTATATTTGCTCATAGGAGCTAGGGATATATTTTTTACCGCATACGGCTCGTCGTATTTGTGAGTATAGTATTTGTGTAAGATATCTTCGTATTGACGCTTATGCTTTTCGTATTCGGAGATGTAGAGGCTATCTAAGATGAAATTTAACCCGCTACCGGTTACTATGGTTTTTAGGGTGGTTTTAGCCGAGTTGGTAAAGAATTTACCCGTAGCTTTTAGCATTAAGCTTCTATAGATGGGCGCTTTAAACTCTTTTAGTATATTTTTTAGTTTTTTTAGGCGTATAGGAGCATCTTTTGGGTTAAGATTATCCGTAGCTTCAAAGTAAGCGAAAATATTCTTTTTTATCTCGACTATGGCTGCGAAGGCTTTAACTTTTAGCTTTTTAGATAGCCTCTTGACTCTTTTTTCACTCCCTAAAGACGCAAATATCCTAAGCTCGCCGATATTTTCCATAAAGATTTCTTTGATACTGCTTTTTGAAAAAATATAATTAGTCATGCTTTTAACTATGTTTGCATAACCTTTGCTTCCAAAAAATCCGTAAAAAGGGAAAAGCTCTTCTAAAACTTCGTCTACTATAGTAGATAGCGACATATCTATGTAAAATTTATAATTTTCATCCATAGGTACGGACTTAAACGGCCTCATAGCGTTATCGTGGGCTTTTTTTAGATCTTCATACGCCCACCGTTCGTCTTGGGTTACTTTGTCGTCGAAATTTGAGCCGTACTCTTTCTCGAAATCTTTAAAAAACTCGTAAAAGCTATCTTCAAATATCTGCATACCGTTTTCTACGAAACCGTTTTCAAAGCCGTCTACGATCTCTTCTATGCATACGGCGTCTTTTTCTCGGGCGCTTTGCATAGTCTGTTTAAAGAAGTAAATTCTCTTTTTGCCTTCGCTAGTTTGTAAAAACGCATCCTCGTTTAAAAGCTTGAACCGCTCGTCGTATACGGTTATGTACTCGCCGTCGTTACTACTAAAAAAGCCTCCCGGGGAGTTAAATTCGATTAAAGATTGGTCGAATTTTTGTCTAATGACGTAAAAAGTCGTAGCTAGAAGGAATACGTCTATGGCGGAGTACGGATACTCGGTTACCTTGCATTCTCCTCTTATGCCACTACGCTTTGCTCCTGATATGAGGTTTTGTACTTCTTTTTTGCTTCCGTACTTTCCAAGGCTTTGTGAATTGCTTTCCGTGTAAACCACTTCGACTTCGTATTTTTTATTTATAGTTTTAAGATAATCGGCAAATTCTTTTATACTTGATTTTAAAAATTCCCCTTCTTTTTCTTTTATATCCTCCATATCTGCGGGAGATCTGAAAAATGAATCTATATGTTGCAATTTTAGGTTCGATTCATCGGCGATAGCTTGCATGGCAAGGTAATGGCTTATAGCATCTTGCTGCTCTTCTTCTCTTGTTGCGACCGCATTCCTAAGAGCCTCTTCGGCGCTTTTGATATCGTCTTCAAATTCTTCTAAGATATCCCTTGATATACGCACGAACGGACTTAAATTTAGCAGATACAAGTCCTCTTCTTCTTTTGCGTTTACGCTTATGGAGTATTTGCTGTAGTCTTTTATCTGGCTTATGTCGTCGGGTTTTATTAGCTTTGGGTCTTTATCGCTTCTATTGTTTTCATCGTTTATCTTATAGCTAAGCGCCGTTTCTACTATATACTCGCTTAGTTTGGCGTTAGTTTTTTGCGGGGCTCTTGACAGCACGAGATAGTTTTTGGCTAGTTTTCCGTATCGCAAGCTGTTTGTATCCCGGTCTTTATCGGCGGCGGATTTATCTCGGATGAGATTTGCGAATTTTAACGAGTTAAAAAACGGATGTTGAATGTATACGAAGTGCGCGCCGTTTGATACTATGCTACTTTCTACGGATTCATACAAGCTATAGCTATCTTTATCTTTCTTTCCGGTATTTTTATAAATACTTACGTTTCCGTTTTGAGCTTTACGGATCTTTGCTCTGATATCAAAAAAGTCCGCGCCGCTTAACTCTATATTGTTTTTTAGTTGATATGCGCTGCCAGGTAAATAATTTGGTTTGAGAGGATTGTTTCTAAAATCCATCTCCCCATCTTTTTTATTTTCGTTAAATATGAAATTTCCGCAAACGCCTAGATACTCGTCTACGTTTGTTTGCGCATTTAGCCCATCAACCTCAAATCCCGAAAAATCTATAAATCCTCCGCTGCTACCGTCCTTGGACTTAAATACTAAAACATTGCTAAGAGAGCTTGCATTTAGTAGCCCGAAGATAAAGCCAAACTCGCTAGCGAGTAAATTCGCTACCGGTCCCGCAAAGGCGTAAAAGCCCTTTTTCTTGCTATGCTCGTATATTTTAGAACCGGTTTCATAAATATCTCCCGCAGACATTAGTAAGCTTACCGGCTTAAATGTCTTTTTAAATTCCGTAAAGTCTATTATGCTAACAAGCGCTTTTGTCAGCTCTTTTACCGTAAAGCCGTATGTTTGCTTGGATGTTTTTTCTATATTGCTTTTTAGTTTATTAAACGTATTGCTTATACTTTCTTTTACTTCCTCTTTCGGGGCGAAATTTTCGTTTTCCAGTATGACCTCGGCTTTTTGGATTATACTTTTTTGCAACTCATCCAAACTATTCTTGACGCTGGTTTTGTTTACGTCGTAGTTTTTTACCAGTTCGTTTGCCGCATCGGCGAAATTTTTTACTTTTTCATACTCTTTTTTGTTTTCGTTCGCAAGGTTTATTAGCTCTTTAACGAATTTTTCTATGGGATTTTCTTCGTCTATTACGGTATGCACCTCTATAACTTTGTTTAGTCTTCTAATGTTAAATTTGCCGTTTCTTATCGTTTCCCTGCCGTCTATTAGCGCGCTTTTATCGATAAAACGGGGCGTTACTATGGTGATATTATTATGCAACCAGGACTCCCCTATCTTAGGGCTCATATCAAAAAGCCTTTGCATGATAATGCCGCCTAGGGTACCCAGCTGTATCGTATCGTTA
>NZ_CALINL010000238.1 GCF_938045225.1 uncultured Campylobacter sp. | reverse complement strand
GTTTAATTCAAATAATTGATCCATAAATCTTTGAGCTTCTTTGGTTGTATATTATCCTAGTATGATTTTGTTAAATACCATTGCTAGTACATTAACTCATAAATTTACATATTTGGACAGTTTTTTGTCCTTTTTATCCAGTAAAATACCCTCAAATAAAAAACAAACAAGGAGTCAGACATGAGAAACGAAAGCTTTTATGTAGATAACGAGATATACGACCTTGCAATGCTTTGGATACTTCGCGCAATTTTTCGCGCCGGAGGAGAAAGGGAGTTTTTAAGATGCAGATACGATAATGTCCTTGAGTTTCTAGGCGTGCATTCAAGCGAGCCTACAAAGCAGGACACCGAAGCTCTTAAAAATAGGCTTGACGTCCTTGAAAAAGCCAAAATCTCATGCGACCTAAAAGATCTTGAGCACAATCTAAATTTGCTTCAGTCAAATTTAGGTCTAAACGACGCCGAAAAGACTATTCTCAGATTCGTCGCTATTATGTTTAACTATGAAGTAGTCTCAGATGCTTGCGAACTGATAGGAAACCTAAACAACAGACAAGCCATAAAAGCCCTATCGCAGATATTAAATTTAAATTCTAGCGACGTTCAAAACGCTTTTAGAAAAGACGGAATTTTCGCCAAGACCTCGATAATAAAACTAGACAGCTATGGACGTAATCTAAGATCAAAAATCGACGTGCTAAATGGCGAATTTGTAGAAGCATTATTTACTAAATGCGAAAGTATCAACGAAGTATTTGCAAGCGCAATAAAGCCTTGTAGCGAAACGAATTTGACCCTTAAAAACTATACTCACGTAAAAGAAGATATGCAAATTTTAGTCTCGTTTCTAAAAAACGCCATTCTCAAGAAACAAAAAGGAGTAAACATACTCCTCTACGGTTCAGCAGGGACCGGTAAAACAGAGCTAAGTAAAGTGATAGCTAGCGAGCTAAATTTAAAGCTATATGAAGTAGCCTATGCAGACGAAAGCGGATATGCAAACGAGCTAGAAAGGATAAGATCTTATTGTCTCGCGCAAAACGTCCTATCTGCTGGATCAAATTTGCTGATGTATGACGAAGCCGAAGACGTGTTTAACACTAGAAACGAGGAAAAAAGACAGTACGGCAAAGCCTTTATAAACAGATCCCTAGAGACAAACGAAGTGCCGACCATCTGGATAACCAATAATATTTACTGTATGGACGAAGCCGTAGTTAGACGCTTTAACCTAGCTATAGAGCTAGGGGTGCCTAATGAAAACATGAGAGCTAAGATCATCAAAGAGTACAGCGCAAATTTGATAGATAATAAGCTAATAAAAAAGCTAGCCAAAAATCAACATGTAGCTCCCGCAGTAGTTAGCAACGCAAGCTTAGTCGTTTCAAATTTAAACACAAAAGATAAAAATAAAGCCTTTGAGCGAGTGATAAGCAACACTTTAAAAGCACAAGGTTACGAAGAGATAAGAGATTACAATCCAAGAGAGGATCTGCCAAGTAGCTACGATCCAAATTTTGTAAACTCAGACTGCGATCTAAACGAGCTAATGAAAGGTATAAAAGAGAGCAAAAGCGCTAGAGTTTGCCTATACGGAGTGCCTGGAACCGGCAAGAGCGCATATGCTAAATTTGTCGCCAAAAGCCTAAGAAAGCCTATAATTATCAAAAAAGGAAGCGACCTTTTATCTATGTGGGTCGGAGGAACCGAGCGAAATATAGCAGATGCCTTTGAGGAAGCAAAAAACAAAAAAGCCGTGCTAGTCTTTGACGAAGTAGATAGCTTTTTACAAGATAGAAGCGGGGCTTCAAGAAGCTGGGAGATAACGCAAGTAAACGAGATGCTAGTGCAGATGGAGAGCTTTGACGGGATATTTATAGCTACTACGAATTTAATCGATAATCTAGATAAAGCAAGCCTAAGAAGATTTGACCTAAAGCTAGAGTTTGGGTATCTATTGCCAAATCAAGCTCTAAATTTATTTAAAAAAGAGTGCGCCTTGCTAAAAGTCAAATTTGATGAAAATGCAAGTAAAAAGGTTTCAAATTTAGGCTTGCTAGCCCCGGGAGATTTTGCTAGCGTGAGAAGACAAGCTAAATTTAGACCTATCAAAAATGGAGATGATTTTTATGAAAGGTTAGAGCAGGAAGTTGCACTAAAAAACGAAGAGAAAAGTGCTAGGATAGGGTTTTAATAGTATAATTAGAAAAATTTAAGGAGAGGCAATGGAAAATAAAATAAGCGGCGTTTTGAGTGCTGGCGATATATTGAGTTGCAAAAGCTATAAAATTCCTGATTACCAGCGTCCGTATGTGTGGAGCGAGGATTTGGCCTTAGGGTTACTGTCAAGTATTAAAAGGTCGTTTGGCAATGAAAATAGCGAAATTTTGCTAGGACACATAATACTTCACGAAAGCAAAGCTAAAGACGGCAGCGCAATAGACATAGTCGACGGACAACAGCGCATAACTACGCTGGCTCTGATCTTGAAAGCTCTTAGCGATAATGTGCCTTTTTTA
>NZ_CALINL010000237.1 GCF_938045225.1 uncultured Campylobacter sp. | reverse complement strand
TTTTGGCTTTTATGAGCGTTACGGGACTTTACTGGTCGTATGACTGGGCGGCAAAGCTCGTAAATAACACGCTTGGCGAAAAAGAAATTTTTAGAAAAAAGAGCTTTACGCAAGTGAGGGGATTTTCGCTGGAGGACGAGGGCAAGATAGCAAATTTAGAGGCCGCGATAGATATTTTTAAACGAGATAGAGAGGATTACGAGCTTTTTAACGTCATCACGCAAGAAGACGGCGAAAATTTTATGATATTTTACTTTGACAAAGGGCTAGAAGAGGACGATAAAGTAAATACGATGACGATAAACGCCGCCAAGGGGCAAATTATCAGGCATGCGAGGTTTGACGACGCCAAAAGCTCGATGCCTAGACCTTTTGCGATTCATAAGGCGGTTTTGAGTTTGCATTCGGGATATTTTTTGGGTGAGGTCGGTAAATTTATATTTTGTTTAGCTTCGGCATCGGTTTTGTTTTTCGCTATAAGCGGTTTTTGGATGAGCTTAAAACGGCTCAAAAGATAAATTTGATAAAATCGCTCGAAAAAACTGAAAAAGGCTAAATATGCGAGTGATTTTAGATGGATTTGACGGATCTTTTTTGCCGATTTTGCAAAGCTTTAAGGCTGTGATGCCAAGCCTGCGTATAACAGGCATAGAGGAGATCGGACAAAGCGTCAAGGAGGCGCCGAGTAAAGACGCGGATAACGCAGACGCTATCAACGTAAGCGAGCTTTTTGCGCGCCAGTACGAGCGGGATGAGCTTTTATCGGATGAATCTTTGTTTTTGCAAGACGATAAATTTGACGAGAGCGGTGAAACTGCGGCTATCAAATTTGATGAAAACGTAAAATTTGAAGGCATTCGGGCTAACTACGACGCTAAATTTGAGCAAAATTTAATGGCTGAGAGCGAACAAAAAACCGCTTTTGCTCGGGAGCAAATTTTACAAGATAGGCCACTTGTCGCGCCGTATCAAGAGAGAAGCCGCGAGGAAAAGGCTATCTTGCAAACAGGTTCTTTAAGCAAAGCGCCTAAAACTAAGGTTTTAGCCGAAAGCGCTCAAAATACCGTTCAACCAGAAGCTCCCGTTTTTGGCGAAGCTACTCAAACAGCTTCGTTTAGTAAAGCAGCTACCTCAAACGAAGCCGCAAAAACTGCCGTTTCAGACGATTTTGCGCAGGCTGCGCTATTTGATTTTAACGAGCCTGGGCAAAAATTGACGCCGCGCGCCGAGCCAAAAGCCGCGCCCGAGCGTAAAAAGCACGAAAGCGCGAGTCTGTTTACCGACGAAGAGGTGCGGGCGATACTGGAGCTAAAATAGAGGGCTCAAATTTGACGAGCCAAGCGGTCAAATTTGATGGAAAATGAAGCAAAACACGCAAATTTTATCGCGCCGTAAAAGTAAAATTCGTAGTTTTAAAATTTAAATAAAAATTTTAAGTATAGACGCCAAATTTTTCCGCTAACCTCGCGATATTTAGCTATATCTTAACTATTTTTCGTTAAAATCCACAATTAAAATTCTCGGAAAAAAAGATGGAAAAGAAATATAGACCAAACGTCGCGGCGGTCATACTTGCGCCCTCTTATCCGTTTGATTGCAGGATATTTATCGCGCAAAGGTGCGATATGACTGGTATCTGGCAGTTCCCACAGGGCGGTATAGACGAGGGCGAGACGCCGCGCGAGGCGCTAAAAAGAGAGCTCAAAGAGGAGATAGGCACGGACGACGTGGACGTGCTTAGCGAGTATCCGCAGTGGCTTAGCTACGACTTCCCTGAGGGTACGACGAGTAGGAAATTTTATAACTTTGACGGGCAGACGCAAAAGTATTTTTTGGTGCGGCTAAGGCCTAGCGCGAAAATAAATATAAACACTAAAAAGCCCGAATTTGACGAATATAGATTTATAAACTCAAGCGAGGTTTTGAGCGACGTAAACCACTTCAAAAAGCCGATTTATAGCAAGGTTATCGGCTACTTTAAAGAGAAAGGATTTATCTAAATGTTAATCGTCCAAAAATACGGCGGCACGAGCGTTGGAACGCTTGAGAGGATAGAAAACGTCGCCGCAAGAGTGATAGAAACTAAAAAAAGCGGCGCGGACGTCGTGGTCGTGGTCTCGGCGATGAGCGGCGTGACTAATCAGCTGGTGGACTACGCCTCACACTACACCAAAGACCCCGACGGCGTAGCGATGGATATGTTGCTTAGCTCCGGCGAGCGCGTTACCTGCGCGCTTTTAACGATAGCGCTGATAAATTTAGGCTATCCTGCGGTGGGTCTAAGCGGTAGGCTAGCTGGTATCGTCACCGATAGCATGCACACTAGAGCTAGGATCGAGGCGATAGATACTAAACGTATGAAAGAGGAGCTAAAGGCGGGCAAGATCGTCGTCGTAGCGGGCTTTCAGGGTATAGACGAAAAGGGCGACGTAACGACTCTGGGACGAGGCGGTAGCGACCTTAGCGCCGTAGCGATCGCAGGCGCGCTGGATGCCGATCTTTGCGAGATTTACACCGATGTGGACGGAGTTTACACGACCGATCCACGTATCGAGCCAAAGGCTAAAAAGCTAGATAAAATCAGCTACGACGAGATGCTAGAGCTTGCGAGCTTAGGTGCAAAAGTGCTGCAAAACCGCTCGGTCGAGCTAGCTAAAAAGCTAAACGTAAATTTAGTCACCAGAAGTAGCTTTAATCACAACGAAGGAACACTAATAACAAAGGAAGAGAGTATGGAAGCAGTGCTAGTAAGCGGTATCGCGCTAGATAAAAACCAAGCTAGAGTAACTTTAAGAGGCGTGGTCGATAAGCCGGGCATCGCGGCTGAGATTTTCACCGCGCTTGCAGAAAAAAATATAAACGTGGATATGATAATCCAAAACGTAGGCCAAGACGGCACGACGAATTTAGGCTTTACTATACCGCAAAACGAGCTTCACGTCGCAAAAGAGTGCATGGATAAACTAAGCGCGTCGAGGGAAATTTTATACAACGACGAGATAGTTAAGGTATCAGTCGTGGGCGTTGGTATGAAAAGCCACACAGGAGTAGCGTCTCTAGCCTTCCAAACGCTAGCAAATGAGGGTATAAATATCCAAATGATCTCGACTAGCGAGATAAAAATCTCGATGATCGTCGATCAAAAATACGGCGAGCTAGCAGTTCGCGCACTACACGAAGCTTATAAACTCGATAAATGAGCGATTTTATAAAATGGACGCTCGAGGCGATCCGCGAGGAGGGCTCGCTGATGAGCTGGATGGAGGAGAGGCGCACCGAGTGGACGCCCCTGCTCGCCTCGAAGCTTAAATTTTTACTCGAAGGGCGCGCGTTTATCCTGATAACCGATAGCGAGCGCGGTTGGTTTGAGGAGTATTTTTTAAAAAATATAAACAAACCGACAAACGCCCGCCCTGTGCTACCTTTTTTCTCGCTAAAGGCGCTCTATCCGTCTTTTGAAAATATCGGCTCAAAAGAGGAAGTCTCGCTGCTTTTAGATATGCTTAGCCTTGCTTTTCCAAACGGCTACGTGTTTTTTTATATCGGCAAAAGCGCCGAAAAAAGCTCGCAAATTGCCAAAGGTAAGGATGATAGCTACATGTGGCTTTTTGACGAGCAGGCGCAAAATAGCTTTTATCTAAGCTCCTCCGACGGCGCGCTAGATATCAAGCTTTTGTCGCTGTTTAGGCTCTTTGATAAGAGCATAGATGCCGCTTTATTTGCGAAAGTAACACTCTAATCTATGCGAAGCAAAATCGTAATCACGAGCGATTTTGAAGCCTTAAAAGAGGAAATTTTAGGGCTTTACGGCGTAAATTCGGTTAGATTTTTTTTCTCGGATGATTTTTTGCTAGAAAACGCAAAAGAGGTCGCCGCCGAGGCCTACATCGCTGAGAGCGAGCCTAAACTGCTAGTATTAGGCGCTAAAAATTTCCGCGTCGAGGCTCAAAACTCTCTACTAAAAATCATCGAAGAACCGCCTAAAAATATCTTTTTTATCATAGCTTGCGAGTCGAAAAATATGCTCCTGCCGACCGTTCGCTCGCGCCTAGTTACCGAAAATAGACTCGAAAAAAAGCAGCGCGAAAAAACGTGGCTAGATTACAAACGTCTCGAGCTAAAAGAAATTTGCGCGTTTATCGATGAAAAATCAGCTCTCGAGCGCTCCGAAAAGTTTGGCAAAAACGACCTAAAAGAGCTAGTCGCCGCAATAGCTCTGGAGGCTATGGCGCAGGGGGTTAAATTTAGTGCCGATGAGCTTGAGCATTTTTTCAAAGCCGTGCGCCTAGCCGAGCTAAATACCAAAACTCACGCGCTTCTTACGCCGATACTTCTTATGATTTACGAAAAAGGGCTTAGATGAAAATTTTTAAAATCAATCCGCAAACTGATTTTAACGAGATTTGCGAGATTATCCGTCCTAGCGACGAGGGGCGAAATTTGATGAAAAAAAAGTCGTCGATCAACTTTTTTTTGATTAAAGATTTGCGCTCGCCGGCCGCAAACATCCTAAAGCAAGATGCGCTAAGCGTGGGCGCGGAGCTCGTGACTAACCGCGACGTGATTCTGGGCGGCGAAAACTCCGCCGCGCTTTTGATGGCTACCGATGCGCAAGTTCTTGCGCTTGCCAAAAAAGAGTCCGCACAGGATTTCGGGCTAAAAAATTTGGCTAAATTTTTAAAATCTCCGTTTAAAAAACCGCAGCGCGCGCAGATCATGGGCATCGTAAACGTAAATGAAGATAGCTTTAATGCCGCAAGCCGCGTGAACGAAAAAAGCGGCATCGAAAAGATCGAAGAGATGATCGAGCAGGGTGCCGAGTATATCGACGTGGGTGCGGTTAGCTCCAGGCCCGGTAGCAAATACGTCGGACGCGAGGTCGAGTTTGCGAGGCTTGAAAAGATAGTTGCCGAAATTTACCGCCTAAATTTGCACGACAAGGCGATATTTAGCCTAGATAGCTTTGATGCATACTGCCTAGAGTACGCGCTAAATCACGGCTTTAAGATGATAAATGACATCACAGCAAACGCAAATTTAGCCACGCTTGCTGCAAGATACGACGCCCAGTTTTGCATGATGCACATGCAAGGCGATCCTGCCACCATGCAGATCGCGCCAAAGTATAACGACTTAATTGGCGAAATTTCGGATTTTTTTGAGCAAAAGATTGTCCTAGCTAAGGAGCTTGGCGCTAAAAAGATAGTGCTTGACGTTGGCATCGGCTTTGGTAAGACGGCTGAGCAAAATTTACTGCTTATTAAACATTTGGAGCATTTTTTAAAATTTGGCTGCCCGCTACTTGTTGGTGCTAGCCGCAAATCGGTCATAAATTTTTATAGCCCGAGCGAGGTCAAGGACCGCTTGCCAGGCTCGCTTTATCTGCACTTAAAAGCCTTTGAAAACGGCGCGCAGATTATCCGCACGCACGATGTGGCCGAGCACAAGCAGCTTTTTAATATGCACGAGGCGATGAGCCAAGCCACGCTTTGGTAGGGCGTTTGGCTAAAAAGAGGCTAGGTGAAAAATTTATTGCCGCCACCTTGGGTCAAATTTCCTCATATTAGCCCCTTTTCTATAGGCTGGAGGATGGGCGCTGGCGAGGATTATAAGTTTAAATTTAACGACTGGTTAAAAACGCTAAGCCAAGATGAGCAGCATCAATACAAACAGCTCTTTGCCGAGCCTGCGACGTGGCGTGGATACTGGGATGAGAGGCTAGGCAAGGATGAGAGCGCGCTTTTTACTTATAATGATTTCGAGCTAGATCTTTGGGAGCGTGAGCCTAGATATGATCTAAAGTGGCTAAAAAAGCGCTATAACGCTGGCAAGTCGGATAAATTTCTCTTATTTTGGGGTCATCAAAAGAGTGCAAATTTAAGTGCAAGCTGCCTTAGTCAGTGGTATAGCTCTAGCTTTTGGCAAGATGAAACTAAATACATTTGCGCCGAGCAATATATGATGGCTAAAAAGGCTGAATGTTTTGGCGATGACGAGGCTTTAGAGCAAATTTTATCCATCAAAGATCCAGCGCAGATGAAGGCGCTTGGCAGGCAGGTGCAAGGCTTTGACACTAAGGTCTGGGATGAGGTCAAATTTGGCGTCGTGCTAAATGCGAGCTATCTAAAATTTAGCCAAAATGCCCCTTTGCGTGACTTTTTGCTCCAAACTGGGAGCAAAATTTTAGTTGAGGCAAGCCCAGTTGATAAAATTTGGGGCATAGGCATGAGCGCTGAGGATCAAAATGCGCACAATCCTACGAAGTGGAGAGGGCAAAATTTGCTTGGCTTTGCGCTGATAATGGCGAGGGACGAGATAAAAAAGGTCTATAAAAACGTCCATTTTTGCGATGAAAATGAGCTAAATTTGGATCATTTATAAAGTATATTTAAGATAAAATGCGGTGTAAATTTGGAGCAAAAATGACAAAACAAGAGTACGAAAAAGCGGTAGATACGCTAAATGCGTGGGCAAAGGCCTACTACGACGAGGACGAGCCACTTGCAAGCGACGAGGAGTATGACGCGCTATATCACGCGGTTTTGGCCTTTGAGCAGGCAAATCCCAGTGAAATTTCGCTATTTTCGCCGACTAAGCGAGTGGGTGGGAGCGTAAAAGAGGGCTTTAGCAAGGCAAGCCACATAAAGCGCATGTGGAGCATGGAGGATATATTTAGTCTTGGCGAGCTTGATGCGTGGCTAAAGCGCGGAGAGAAGGAGAATTTAACCTTTGTCGCTGAGCCAAAATTTGACGGAGCGAGCCTAAATTTACTATATGAAAATGGCGTTTTAGTTAGGGCGATCACAAGAGGCGACGGCGTTACAGGCGAGGACGTGACGCAAAATGCAAGGACGATAAATTCTGTTTTAAAGAGCATTAACTACAAAGGGCTCATTGAAATCAGGGGCGAAGTCGTCATAAGAAAAGATGACTTTGAGCTACTAAATATAGAGCGTGCAAAAGAGGGCGAGACGCCGCTTTCAAACCCTAGAAATGCAGCCGCAGGCAGTCTAAGACAGCTTGATAGCGCGGTCACTGCAAAAAGAAAGCTACTTTTCATACCTTGGGGCGTGGGCGAGCAGAGCCTTGGGCTAAAAGATCACAGCGAGGTGATGAAATTTGTGCGTGATCTTGGCTTTGAGAGAGATGAATTTTTTAAAATTTTAAAAAAAGATGAGCTTGAGGCTGCGTATAACGAGTTACTAGCCAGCCGTGAGGCAAAGAGCGTGATGATGGATGGCATGGTGATACGAGTAAATGACCTTGCACGCTGTGAGCAGCTGGGCTACACGGTCAAATTTCCAAAATTTATGGTGGCGTTTAAATTCCCAGCCATTGAAAAGGTGACTAGGCTAAAAGACGTGGCACTTCAGGTTGGCAGAAGCGGCGTAGTAACGCCTGTTGGCGTGCTTGATGAGGTAAATATAGATGGTGCTAATGTAAAATCCGCCACCCTTCACAACTTTGACGAGATCGAGCGCCTTGGCGTTATGAAAAACGACTACATCGGCATCATCCGCTCAGGAGATGTGATACCAAAGATCACAAAGGTTTTTAAAGATAGACGAGATGGCAGCGAGCAAGCGATTGAGAGGCCTAAATTTTGCCCAGTTTGCGGCTCACACCTGCTTGATGAAGGGGTCTTTGTAAAGTGTCAAAATTTAAGTTGCAGAGCAAGAGTGGTGGGCTCGATAATCCACTACGCATCGAAAAAATGTCTAAACATAGACGGCCTTGGCGATGCGATCGTAAATTTGCTATTTGACAAGGGGCTAATATCTTGCATAAAGGACATCTACGGCCTTAAATTTGATGATCTAATCGCGCTTGAGGGCTTTAAAGAGAAAAAGGTAAATAACCTTTTAAATGCGATTGAAGCTAGCAAAGGAGCGGAGCTATCGCGCTTTATCACGGGTCTTGGCTGCGAGCACATCGGCGAGGTGGCGGCAAAGAAGCTAGCAAGTAGTTTTGGACTGGGCTGGCTTGATGCTAGCTTTGAGGAGCTAACCTCGCTTGAGGGCTTTGGCGCGGAGATGGCAAATAGTTTAATCGACTTTGCCGAGGTCAATAGAGCGGAAATTTTAGCCCTAAGCCAGATCGTGCAGCCAAGCGTGACGCAGACGCAGAGCATCTCAAATGCGCTAAGTGGCAAGACGGTGGTAATAACCGGCACGCTAAGTCGCCCAAGAGATGAGATAAAGGCGGAGCTTGAGAGTTTTGGTGCAAAGGTTTCTGGCTCAGTTTCTAAAAAAACGGACTTCGTGCTAGCTGGCGAGGAGGCTGGCAGCAAGCTAGATAAAGCGAATGAGCTAGGCGTGCGAGTGATCGATGAGAGCGAATATGAGAGGCTAAAACTTGAGATTTGATAACTACGTCGCAAGCGTTTTAAACATAAGTAGAAACAAGGCGAGCGAGCTGATAAAGGGCGGCAAGGTGCTAGCAAACGGCGAAATTTGCACCAAGGTTTCAAGTGAAGTTAGCGAGGCTAAAATTTCACTGCTTGATGAAATTTACGTTGGGCGTGGAGCGCTTAAGCTAAAGAGCTTTTTGGAAGCGATGAAATTTGACCTAGCTGGCAAAAACGCACTTGATATCGGCAGCTCAACTGGCGGTTTTATGCAAATTTTACTTGAGCGTGGCGTAAAGAGCGCCACAGGCGTTGATGTGGGCACTGATCAGCTAGACGCCAGCCTAAGAAGCGATGAGCGAGTGAAAATTTATGAAAAAACTGACGTCAGAGAGTTTGCAAAAGAGAATTTAAACAAATTTGATCTCATAACCTGCGACGTGAGCTTTATCTCTTTGGCTGAAATTTTACCAGCTATTTGCGAGCTAGCAAGCAGGGATTCGCTCATTATCACACTTTTTAAGCCGCAGTTTGAAGTGGGCGTTGGCGTAAAACGCAATAAAAAAGGCGTTGTCACCGACGCTAAGGCTGTAAATTTAGCTATGAAGCGCTTTGAAGTGCTAGCAAGTAGCTTGAAATTTGAACTGATAGCTTGCAAAGAGTGCGAGGTCAAGGGAAAGGAAGGAAATGCCGAGTTTTTCTACGCTTTTAACAAAAGATAACATCACTGCCGTTGCGATAGGGCACTTTGACGGCGTGCACAGGGGGCACAAGCAGCTTTTAAAGCAGCTAGGCGAGTTTGGCGGACTTGTTGTCATCGACAAAAACAAGGCCAACATCACGCCAAAGCTAAAGCGAGCTGAGTACTCAAACTATCCTTGCTTCTTGTATGATTTTGAGAGCATAAAAGGACTTAGCGGTGAGGAATTTATCGCGCTTTTAAAGCGAGATTTTAAAAATTTAAAAAAGATCGTTGTGGGATTTGATTTTAGATTTGGCAGAAATAGGGCTTGGGACAAGTATGATCTGGAGAGAATTTTTGATGGCGAGGTGGTCGTAGTAGACGAGGTTTGCTTTGACGGTATGGGCGTGCATAGCTCGGCTATACGCGAGTATATCAAACAAGGCGAGATCTACAAGGCAAACCGCCTGCTAGGCAGGGAGTACTCTATCGAGGGCGACGTAATAAAAGGGCAGGGCATCGGCGCAAAAGAGCTGGTTGCGACGCTAAATTTGGACGTCAAGAGCTATCTTTTGCCGCGCGAGGGCGTATATGCGACGAGGACTCGCATCGGCTACAAGACCTACGGCTCAGTTACCTTTATCGGCAACCGCGTGAGCACGGACGGCAACTTTAGCGTCGAGACGCACGTACTAAACGAAAATATCGAAGGCGCCAGCGACGTCGCAGTTTGCTTTATCAAGCGACTGCGCGATAACCGCAAATTTGAAAGCCTAGAGGAGCTAAAGGAGCAGATCGGGACCGACATCAAGCAGGCGATGGAGTTCGTCGGCGTGTGCGATCTCTACGTCGTAGGCGATGGTGTGCCTCAAAGGAGCGAGCCGTGAAGGATGAAATCTTTAAAGAGCCGATAAAAAAGCAGTTTGAATTTGACGCGAGCGTGGCGTCGGTGTTTGACGATATGATCGGGCGCTCGGTGCCGTATTACGACGCTTCGCAAAAGCTGATCGCCGATTTTTTAGCGCAAATTTTACCGCAAGGCGTAAGTGCGGTAGACCTTGGCTGCTCGACCGCCTCGACGCTACTGGCTCTTTGGCGCAAGAGAAACGATCTAGCGCTAAAAGGCGTGGATAACGCGCCTGCTATGCTGCAAAACGCGCGTGCCAAGATAGAGGCGTACGGCGCTAGGATCGAGCTTGAGCTAGCAGACATTTTGGAGTGCGAATTTGACGCGCAGGACGCCGTTTTGATGAACTATACGCTGCAGTTTATCCGTCCGCCTAAGCGTCAGGATTTCGTAGCTAAAATTTACCGCGCGCTAAATGACGGCGGCGTGTTTGTTTTTAGCGAGAAGCTGATATTTGAGGATAAGACGCTGAGTAAAAATATGATCGAAATCTACGAAAAATACAAGCTCGAACAGGGCTACTCGCGCTACGAAATCGCGCAAAAACGCGAGGCGCTAGAAAACGTGCTCATACCATACACCGAAGCGGAAAATAGAAATTTGGCGCTTAGCGCGGGATTTAAAAATGTGGAATGCATATTTAGGTGGGCGAATTTTGCGACGTTTGTCGCTTTTAAATAACGGCTCGTCTCGCGAGCGCTTTTTGCGGAGTTTGATAAAATTTAGCTCGGCAGACTACACGTCTAGCCTACGCTAAATTTTATCTGCACAACCCCAAAAATCATCTCGCGATACTTCGCCTTATCGCTTTACGTTCAAATTTGCAAATTTCGGCTTCAAATTTTACTCGCCGAGACCCGCATCTCGAAAACGCAAAATTTAAACTTGCGACGCAATAGCGCCACATAAACCTGCACGCAGTGCAGCAACTTCTCACGTCGTAGGGGTTGGGGGATTGTTAAG
>NZ_CALINL010000236.1 GCF_938045225.1 uncultured Campylobacter sp. | reverse complement strand
ATGTTTTTGCCTGATTGGTAAGTTCATACAATTTTTCTACGTGCGAATTTAAAACGGTTTTAACGAAAAAATTTGATGGCTTTGAGCGCGATCTGGGCGAGGTGGCAAATTTGCCCGTGTTGCCCGCGGCTAAAGTTTATAAAGACTTAAGCGTAACTTTAAACGCCGATTTTTTCGAGCTAAATAAAAATAAAAAAATCAAAGTCTTAGCGCGTAACGAGGGGCTTTTTAACGCATTAAATTTGAGCGAATATCAAAACGTAGAGTTTGTGCAAACCGAGGCAGCGTTAAATTTGGTCTCACCGAGCGAGATCATAGTCTCGCTAAATAAATTTGAAAAGAAAAAGCGCGCCAAAAAACCGAGTCTAGTCATCGACGAGCTAAAGGCGGGCGACTACGTTGTGCACGAGGAGTACGGCATCGGCAAATTTACGGGGCTTGAAAAGCTAACCGTGCTCGGCAGGACGCGCGAGTTTGTCGTCATCGTTTATCAAAACGAGGACAAGCTGCTTTTGCCCGTCGAGCATCTAAATTTGATCGACCGATACGTCGCAAGCAGCGGCAGCATCGCGGTTTTAGACCGCCTTGGTAAGGCAAATTTCGCCAAGATAAAAGAAAAAGTTAGAGCCAAGCTTTTCGTAATCGCCTCAAAGATTATTTCACTAGCCGCGCAGCGCGAGCTAATCCGCGGCGAAATCATCGAAAAAGACGATGCGGAGTATCTAAATTTCTTGCAAAACGCGGGCTTTGCCTACACGAGAGATCAGGAGCGCGCCTCAAGCGACATCGCAAACGACCTAAAAAGCGGCAAGGTGATGGATAGGTTGCTTAGTGGCGACGTGGGATTCGGTAAAACCGAGGTTGCTATGAACGCGATATTTAAATGCGTAAAATCGGGCTTTCAGGCGCTATTTTTCGTGCCGACGACGCTTCTTAGCTCGCAACATTTTAAAAGCCTAAAAGAGAGGCTGGGCAAATTTGACGTTAGCGTCTTTAAGCTCGACCGCTTCACAAGCGCAAAGGAAAAAGCGGCAGCAGTTAAGGCGCTAGAGGCAGGACAACCCTGCGTTTGCGTGGGTACGCACTCACTTTTGTCGGTTAAGCCCTCAAATTTAGGCCTCATCATCATCGACGAGGAGCATAAATTCGGCGTCAAGCAAAAAGAAAAACTAAAAGAGATTTCAAGCGCCTCGCACGTGTTATCTATGAGCGCGACCCCGATACCGCGTAGCCTAAATATGGCGCTTTCAAGCGTCAAGGGCTACTCCGTATTGCAAACTCCGCCAAGCTCGCGCCTAGACGTGCGAACCAGCGTGCGCGAGTGGGATGAAAAGGCGGTAAAAGAGGCTATCATGCGCGAGTTGCGCCGCGGCGGGCAAATTTTTTATATCCACAACCACATCGCCACGATGCCTCAGGCAAAAAAGCAAATTTTGGGCATCATGCCAAATTTACGCATCCTAACGCTACACTCCAAGATCGACGCTAAAACGACCGAAGAGGAGATGATGAGGTTTGAAAACGGCGAGTACGACGTACTGCTAAGCACCAGCATCGTAGAAAGCGGCATACATCTGCCAAACGTAAACACCATCATCATCGAGAGCGCGAATAAATTCGGCATCGCAGACCTGCATCAGCTACGCGGACGCGTCGGCAGGAGCGACAAGCAGGCGTATTGCTACTTCCTCGTCGAAGACAAAAACGCCCTAAGCGCGGACGCCCTAAAACGCCTAGTCGCGCTTGAGAGCAACTCGTTTTTGGGCTCTGGCAGCGTGCTAGCCTATCACGATCTAGAGATCAGAGGCGGCGGCAACCTAGTGGGCGAAGCCCAAAGTGGCCATATCGAGGCTATCGGCTATTCGCTCTACATCAAAATGCTCGAAGAAGAGATAAATAAACTGCTAAATAAAGAGAGCTTTGAGAGCGCAAAAATCGACTTAAAGCTCAGCATTAACGCGTTTTTAAACTCGGAGTTTATCGGCGAGGATAGGCTGCGTCTGGATCTTTATAGACGGCTTAGCAAGTGCAAAGAGGTGGCCGAGGTTTATGAGATAGAGGGCGAGATCGAGGATAGATTTGGCAAGCCGGACATCTACACAAGGCAGTTTTTAAGCCTCATTATAATTAAAATTTTAGCGATAAAAGCGGGCTTTAAAGCCATCTCAAACGCCGAGCAAAACATCGCTCTGACGGCGCAAAACGGCAAGCAAGTGCGACTAAGATCAAAAAGTAAAGACGATGACGACGTGATAGAG
>NZ_CALINL010000235.1 GCF_938045225.1 uncultured Campylobacter sp. | reverse complement strand
GCCTGGAGCGCCGATGATTAAAAATAAATTCTTCATTTTTTCCCTTTTTATATTTTTTGAGCGCCTTTGAATGAGTTTGAAAATTTCACCCTGCAGCAGACTATATGTCTAGCTTTGGGATGAAATTTTCTGCACAACATCCAAATTCATCTCAAAAATTTAATCTTTAAATAAAATAACTCAAATTTAGACATTCAAAAAGTCTAAATTTATTGCAATAAATTTTTAAGCCTTTTGCTCTTTTTCTCTTATCCTTAGTCCTAGCTCCCTAAGCTGCTCGTTGCTAGCGTAGCTTGGTGCCTTTGTGAGTGGGCACTGAGCGCGCTGTGTTTTAGGGAAGGCTATGACGTCACGGATCGAGCCTGCTTTATTTACAAGCATATTTAGCCTGTCAAAGCCGATCGCGATACCGCCGTGCGGAGGCGCGCCAAAGCTTAACGCGTCGAGCAAGAAGCCAAATTTCTCGCGTTGCTCGGCCTCGTCGATACCAAGTAGCTTAAACACCTTTTGCTGAACGTCGTTTTTGTGGATTCTCACGCTACCGCCGCCAAGCTCATAGCCGTTAAGCACGACGTCGTGAGCTACCGAGAGGATGTCCTCGAGATCAGGCTCGTCGATGTTTTTAGGCATGGTAAAGGGATGGTGCATAGCCGAGTAGCTACCATCGTCGTTTTGCTCAAACATCGGGAAGTCAAGCACCCATAAAAACTCCATTTTGTTTTGGTCTATGATACCCATTTGCTCGGCGAGGAAAATCCTAAATCGTCCCATATAATCAAGCACGACTTTTTTCTTGCCTGCGCCGAAAAATACGACGTCGCCGACTTTTAGCTCGCAGCGAGCTACAATCTCGTCAAGGTCGCTTTGCTCGAAAAATTTGCAAAGCGGTCCTTTTAGTCCGTCCTCTTTCATTTGGAAGTAGCCAAGGCCCTGAGCGCCGAATTTGCGGACGAATTCCTCAAAACGGTTCATCTCGCGCTTGCTAAAGATATTATCGCCGTTTGGCACTTTTAGCGCTTTGATGCGGTTTTTCTTAGGTTCGGTTGCGATTTTACTAAAGATTTCATTACTAGAGCGTGCGAAAATGTCGATAACGTCGATCATCTTTAGATCGTAGCGCAGATCTGGTTTGTCGCTGCCGTAGCACTCGGTCGCCTCTTTGTAGCTCATGCGTCGGAAAGGTATTTGGATATCGTATCCGCATGCGGCAAATACGTCTTTTAGCATATTTTCGGCCATATTTAGGATATCTTCTTGTTCGATGAAGCTCATCTCAATATCTATCTGCGTAAATTCCGGCTGTCTATCGGCGCGCAAGTCCTCGTCGCGGAAGCATTTTGCGATTTGGAAATATTTATCAAAGCCCGAGCACATCAAAAGCTGCTTAAATAGCTGTGGGCTTTGTGGAAGCGCGTAAAATTGGCCTGGATACACGCGGCTTGGCACTAGGTAGTCTCTTGCGCCTTCTGGAGTTGCACGTGTTAAAACTGGAGTTTCAAACTCGATAAAGCCCATTTTATCTAGGCTGTTTCTAGCTGCGATCGCCGCTTTTGAGCGCATTTTAAAGATATTTTGAAGTTTCTCGTTTCTAAGGTCTAAAAATCTGTATTTTAGCCTGATGTCCTCGTTTACGCTCTCGTCGCCGATGACGAAAGGTAGCGCCTCGCTCGGGTTTTCTACTATCACTTCGTTTGCGACTACTTCGATCTCGCCCGTTTTTAGACGCGGATTTACCAGGCCTTCGCCGCGAGCGCGGACCTTGCCTTTTATCCTCAGCACGTACTCGTCGCGAACGTGCGACGCGGCCTCGTGAGAGCTCTTGCTATCTGCCGGATCGCAGACGATCTGGATCAGTCCCGTGCGATCGCGCAGGTCTAAAAATATAACGCCGCCGTGGTCGCGGTAGGTATTTACCCAGCCGCAAAGCGTAACTTCTTTGCCTATGTCGGCACTGCTTAAATCAGTGCAGTAATGGCTACGCATTTTCACTCCTTTTGCTGTTTTTAACGCGCCCATTATACTAGAAATTTGCTTGCTCCCAGCTTTTTTAAAACAAAATGTGATAAAATCCGCTCTATGAAAAAAGAGAATTTATTACTTCCGGCTAAGGTAAAAAAAGTCGGCCTAGTCGCAAAAATCAATGCAAATTTGGTAAAAAACGCGCGAATCTTGCGCGAGATTTTGGCTAGGTACGGCGTTCAAATTTTGTTTGAAAACGCGCTCGCTAAACATTTAAATTTAAAAGAGGGCTCGAATTTACAAGGATTTGAGATGCGCGAGTTGGCGCAGGAGTGCGATTTTTTGATCTCGCTCGGAGGCGACGGCACGATCATCTCGCTTTGTAGAAACACGGCCGAGATTTCGCCCTTCGTGCTCGGCATCCACGCGGGCAGGCTTGGATTTTTGACCGATATTACGATGAATGAATGCGAGAAATTTTTCGCCGAGTTTTTCGAGGGCAAATTTGAGGTCGAGACCCCTTTTATGCTTGACGTTTTTTTGCACAAAAAAAGCGGCGAAATTTTACATAAAATCGCATTTAACGACGCGGTAATCGTGGGCGAAAAGGTAGGTTCCATGACGCACGTGGAGGCTTTTTGGAATGAAAAATACTTTAACGCGTATTTTGGCGACGGCGTCATCGTCTCTACGCCCGTTGGATCAACCGGATACAACATGAGCGCGGGTGGGGCGATAACCTATCCTTTGAGCGAGGTGTTTTTGGTTACGCCCGTTTGTTCGCACTCGCTAACTCAACGTCCGGTCGTGCTTCCGCGCGGATTTGAGATCAAATTTAAAACCGCAAGTGCGGCAGTGCTGGTTATCGACGGACAAGATAGGTATAAGATGAGCGAGCTTGAGGGCGTAAGCATGACGCTAAGCGCGAGCACGGCGCGGCTAATCCGCCACGTCGGGAGAGATTATTTTCAAATTCTAAAAGAAAAGCTGCATTGGGGTTATAATGATTGAGCGGATTTTGATAAAGCAAAATTTGAGTTTTGAAAACGTCGAGTTAAATTTCGGACGCGGACTTAGCGTATTTACGGGCGTGAGCGGCGCTGGCAAATCGGTCCTGATGGGCTCGATAATGGCGGTTTTAGGGCTAAAAGATAGCGAAGCAAAGCTGATCGAGGCCGACGTCTCGCATAAATTTGACCTTGAGGAATTTGGCCTAGAGAGCGAGGAGATAAATACCTTTAAGCTTTTTCGCGACAAAACGACGCGCTACTTTATAAACTCGCAAGCCGTTTCTAAAAAAAATCTAGCCAGCATCGCTAAAGAGCACGTAAAATACCTATCCGCAAAGGAAATAAACGAATTTGAAAACGAGAGATTTTTAAATTTGCTAGATAGCTTGCAGGCGAAAAAAGACGCTAAATTTAACGAAATTTTGAGCGAATTTAGGCTCAAATTTGACGAATTTAGCCAAATTTCACGCGAGCTAAAAAAAATAATCGACGAAGAAAAAAGAGTGGAGGAGCTAAAGGAATTTGCCTCCTTTGAAATCAATAAAATAGAAAGCGTGAGCCCGAAAATCGGCGAATTTGACGAGCTAATGGAGCTAAAAAAGCGCCTAAGTAAAAAGGATAAAATTTTAGAAGCGTGGAATAGGGCGGAGCAAATTTTTAATTTCGAGCAGGCCGTGACGGACGCGCTAAACATCAGCGATATTGATAGCAGCTTTTTTGAAGAGGCGATGAACGAACTGCGAGTAGCGCGCGAAAATCTAAACATGGACGAGCTAGAAGACGTGGATATCGAGGGCGTGCTAGACCGCATCGAGGCGATAAACTCGCTCGTGCGTCGCTATGGCGGCGAGGAGGAGGCGCTCCAGACGCTAAAAACGCGCAAGGCGGAGCTAGCAAGATACGAAAATATAAGTTTTGAAAAGAGCGAGTTGGAGCGTAAATTTAAGCAAAACGAAACTGCGGTAAACGCGCTGGCGGACAAAATCAGCCAGGCTCGCGCGGCAAATTTAAAGGAGCTTGAAGCGCTCATAAATTCGTTTCTAAAAGAGCTTTATATGAGCGAGATTTCATTAAAGATAAATAGCAAGACCCTGGACGCCGCCGGCAGGGACGAGGTAAATTTGAGCCTAAACGAGACGGCGCTAAAAAATCTAAGCTCGGGCGAGCTAAACCGCTTAAGGCTAGCTTTTATCGCGAGCGAAAGCAAGATCACCGGAGGCGGCGAGGGCGTCATAATCCTAGATGAAATAGACGCGAATCTAAGCGGAAAAGAGGCGATGAGTATCGCAAACGTGCTACTAAATTTGGCCGAATTTTATCAAATTTTCGCTATCTCGCATCAGCCGCAGCTAAGCTCTAAGGCCGATTCGCATTTTCTAGTCGAAAAGCGCGGCGAAACCTCGAACGTAAGGGAGCTAAAAAACGAGGAGCGCGTAAGCGAGCTGGCTCGTATGATAAGCGGCGAACGCATTACCGATGAAGCGATAAATTTCGCTCGTCAGCTTTTGGTTGTTTAAGTTTGGCTTAAAATTTAGGTTGAAAAAAGAAAAGTAATGGTATATTCTCGAAAATTTTTAAATGGGTATTTATGGAAAAAAGCAAAATTTTAATAGTAGAAGACAACAAAGCCTTAGCAAAGCTAATCGCTAAAAAGATGGAAGATAATACTGAAATGCAAGTGGACGTCGCTCACAGCTTAGCCGAAGCGCAGGCGTTTCTTACGAAGGCTAAGGATTATTTTATAACTTTGCTCGATTTAAATTTGCCCGATGCTCCAAACGGCGAAGTGGTCGATTTTGTAGCGTCTAAGGGCTTACCGATTATAGTTTTAACGGGCAGTATGGACGATAAGACTAGAGAGACTTTTATGGACAAGGACATCGTGGACTACGTCTATAAGGGAAATATGAGCGACGTAAATTATATATTTCATATGATAGATAGACTAAAAAACAACAAGCAGTATAAAGTCATGGTAGTAGAAGACGTAATGCAGACTAGAAACGACGTAAAAAAAATATTGCAGAATTTGCAGTTTCAAGTATTTACGGCGGCTCACGGCGAAGAAGCGATGAATTATTTTGCCGATAATCCCGATATAAAACTCGTGGTTTCTGATTACGGTATGCCGGTAAAAGACGGTTTGGAGGTTTTAAAAGAGCTAAGGGAGCAAAGAGATAAAAACGAACTAGGCGTTATAATGATGACTAGCGCGAACGAAAACGTTAGCGGCGCGGTATTTTTGAAAAACGGAGCTAATGATTTTATCGCTAAGCCGTTTTTAAAAGAAGAGCTTATTTGCCGCGTAAATAATACTATAGAAAATATGGAAAATATCAATAAAATCGCAAATTTCGCCAATAAAGATTTTCTAACCGGATTATTTAATAGAAGGTATTTTTACGACGATATGCAAGGGTACTTGGCTAGTTTGGAAGAAAATCCTATGCCTTACGCCGTAGCCGTGATCGATGTAGACGGGCTTAAAAATATCAATGATAAATACGGACAAGATAGCGGCGATAAAATTTTAAAACTACTGGCTAAAAAATTAATCGACGACACCAAAAGCAGCGATATAGCGGCTAGATTCGGCGGCGGAGAATTTTGCGTTTTATTAAAAAACGTATCGCAAGAAGACGCGGTTAAATTTTTCGTCGGATTAAGAGCCGCAATAGCATCCAATCCGGTAAATATAAAAAACGAATCGGTTAAAATTTCGGTTTCCATAGGCGTTACTTTCGGTAAAAGCGATTATAACGTCGACGAGATTTTGGAGCTTGCCGACGAGGCTCTTTACAGAGCTAAGCAAAGCGGTAGAAATAGGGTAGAAATAGCCTGATGATAATAGACACGCATTGTCATCTGGATGACAAAAGCTTTGACGGCGACCTTGCGCAAGTTATCAAAAATGCCCGTAAAAACGGTATCGACGGAGTACTGATACCTGGGGCTGATATTAATGATTTACCAAAAGCGGCTAAAATAACCCGCGAATTTGAAAATATATTTTTTGCCGTCGGAGTTCATCCGTATGAGAAGGCGGGATTTGACGAAGAGGCGCTGCGTAAATTTGCGCGAGACGAAAAGTGTATAGCCGTGGGCGAGTGTGGGCTTGATTATTTCCGCTTGCCAAAAGACGAAAATGAAAAAGAGCTTGAAAAAGCGGAACAAAAGCGCGTATTTAAAGCGCAGCTTGATATGGCCGTAGAGTTAAATTTACCCGTTATCTTGCATATAAGAGACGCAAACGAAGATAGTTTTAATATTTTAAAAGAGTATGCAAGCAGGCTAATCGGAGCGGTTTTGCACTGCTATAACGCTTCGCCTTTGCTATTAGAGCTTGCAAAAATGGGCGAATTTTACTTTGGCATCGGCGGGGTTTTGACCTTTAAAAACGCGAAAAATTTGGTTCAAATTTTGCCCCAAATCCCGCAAGATAGGCTGCTGCTTGAAACAGATGCGCCGTATCTAACGCCTGAGCCTTTTAGGGGGCGCAGAAACGAGCCTGCATTTACGCGATTAGTCGCGACAAAGATGGCTGAGATTTTAAATTTAAAAGAAGAAGAGGTAATGGAAATAACAACGAAAAATGCAAAGAAAATCTTTACGAAATTTAACACGTAATCAAGGAGAAAAATGAAAATCTTTAGAGTAATAATGCTGTGTTTGGCATGTACGGGGTGGCTTTTTGCGACCGCGGCTAGCAGCGACGCAGAGCAAACCCAAAAGATGATATTAAAAGAATTTGACATAGATGCTAAATTTTTACAAAGCTCTCACTACGCTTCTATAAAAAATTCCATTAAAGATAGTAAAAGAAAAGAGTTTATAGATACCGTAAAAGGCGGTTATAAACATATCCCGATGCTCCAAAAGATTATAAAAGACTCAGGTATTCCGGAGTCGTTTTTGTATCTTGCTATGACGGAGTCCGGTTTTTCAAATCACATAGTTTCTAGCAAAAAAGCCATCGGAATTTGGCAGTTTATGGAGTCTACGGCAAAACTTTACGGCCTTAGGGTCGATAAATACACCGACGAGCGAAAAGACCCGATGGCGGCTACCGTTGCAGCTACAAAATACCTACAGAGTCTAAAAAACGACTTTGGCAAGTGGTATCTTGCGATGATGGCTTACAACTGCGGCGACACTAGATTAAGAGAAGGCATTAAAAAAGCCGGAACTACCGATCTGGCAACATTACTAGATGATAAAAAAAGCTATATTCCAAAAGAAACTAAAAATTTAGATGATGCTAATGTTAAAATATCAGAAAAAGCAGTAAAAAAGAATTTATTTAAAAAGAATTCTGTAATACTATCAATTATTGGAACGATAGGTGAATATGCTTT
>NZ_CALINL010000234.1 GCF_938045225.1 uncultured Campylobacter sp. | reverse complement strand
TTTTTAAAAAATAGTCTATAAATTTTTAAGAATGCTTTTTTATAGTTTTATAAGTTGCATTTCCCAATCATACTCCGCGGCAATACTCGCCAGGTTTTGCGCCATAGCCTGTAGTTGCCTTAGCGCATCTTTCATCTTGCTTACCTTACTGCTTCCGTTCATACCAGCTTGTAGGTTTTGAGCGCTTATGGCCATTTGGAGCTGAGTTAGCGTCCAATAAAATTTGATCAAAGCCGTATCCAGACCTATCTGGGCTAGCGGGTTTATGGCTAAATTTATAGCATTATTTTCCTGCTCGCCGTAGTCTTTGCCGATTTCAAAAAGTAGCTCAGGCAAATAGTTTTCGTGAAATTTACTCTCCATCCTAGATAGCTTTTTTAGGATATTCTCGTCTATTTCATTATACTCATCTAGCCCCATAGCCGTTTTAGCGGCGTATCCGATAGTTTTTGCCACGCCTCCAAAGGGACCAAAGGTATCTTTATAGTACATATCGTCTATTTCTTGCTCATCTTTGTCGATCGGTTTTTTAGTTAGCTTTATGCTTTGGGTTAAATTTAGCATTTGACCCGCTAGTTCGCTCATCTTAAAGCTCTTTGCTTTAGCTACCGCCTCGTTAGCCTTTTGAATAAAATCTACGTTTAAACTCATTTGATCTCCTTTGATTTAAATTACAACGTAAATTTAACATTGCATAGCGACAGGTTGAGTCATTTTTCGTATCTAACTTCAAAAATATTAGCTTTTTCTCGATTTTTTCTCTGCCAAGCCGCGTCAAAAATTACATCTGGTTCAAATTTATCGTCGGCGATTATCAGCGCATAAATTTTACTACCGCCTTTTTTTATCTCTTTGGTTATATTTTTTATCTCATCCGTTACGGGAAACACCATATCCGAGATAGTTAAAATATCGGCATTTGCATATCCGCCCTTTTTTATTAGTTTTAGAGCCTCTCTTACGGCAGGAGTTAGATCAGTACCACCGCCGCTATAGCCTTCGTAGCAAAATTTGGCCAAATTTTTTAGGCCCTCTTTGCCGTTTAGATCTATTTTGATCACTCTCGTATCAAAACCTAATACATAACAAAGCCTATCCTCTGCTCTTGCGATGTCGGCTATCATTTTAGTCGCTACCTTTGCGACGGTTTCGGGGATTCCGCTCATAGAGCCGCTAAAATCTACGCAAAGTATGATGGGTCCTTTGGTATCGGCGTTGTATAAAATTTTATCGGATATTTTCATCTGCTCGGTAGAAAAGCTTTCAAAGCACGTTAGCTTATTTTCTACAAATTTTATATCAAATAAAATTTGCGTATCCCGGTCTGTTAGCCCTAGCTCGCTAGGCAAGAGATTATCTATATCGCTACCTAGTTTTATGCCGTCGATCTCCTCTTTTTGGTTACGTCTAATCTTGGTTTTTTCAAACCTATCCGCATCTTTAAATTTATCCTTTTTGCCGTCTATTCTACCGATCTTGTCGCAAATTTCTTTTAGTTTTGTGTCATTTTTTATGTGTTTTAGATACTTTTTAAAGTGCTCCAGCCACCAACTAAAACTACTTCCTGTGCTAAGACCCCAGCTTAGATACTCAGCCTCGCTTTGATCAAAGCCAAATTCCGTTAAAAAGTCTTGTATATCGTTTATCTTTTTTAGATACATCCTGATGTCAGCATATATCTTTTTCTTGTAGTTTTTTATGACGTCGCTATCAAATTTTTCACTATATTCGCGTCTAGCTTCATCTGCGCTTTTTAAAAGTTCCTCGGCCAAATTTAATAGCTTCTCGTTCATATCTTTTTTGGCGTCCGTTTCGGGAGTATTTGCACCGCCGCCGTTCTCGTCGCTTTTTTTGTTCTGAATATCTTGTAAAATTTGATTAAATTTATCGGTTTGCTCGGAGCTAAAAAACTTCCCGCAAAGCTGTAAGAAAGCAGAGATATCGGCTATGTCTAGCTTATCTAGGTAGATACCGCGGCGCAATGTTATTTGCATTTGCCTCATTGCTCGCTCATGAGCGTCTAGCGGATTTGGTTGTTCGATCAAATTTAAGCCAAGATCGTTTTTAAAATTTATCTCTTCTTTTTTGACGGCTTCTTTTATAGCTTCCGCCAAGCCCTTACCGCCAAAACCGGCAAATTCGACCAAGCATTCGTTTATCAGGATTTGAAATAAAAAATCCTCCCTATCTGATCTCATGGACGCTTATATCCTTTTTTAGGCGGTTTAGCTTCGTTTTTAGTCTTTTTTGCGCCTTTAGTTCATTTGATAGCGCAGTTTCTACGATATTTTGCTGATTACCTGATAAAAATATATTAATGCTTTTACTAAAATCATCGCCGAGCTTTGCTTTGGTTTCATTCATTATCGTTTCAAGCTCGCCTAAAATTTCCTCGCATTCGTTTAAATTGCTATCCCTGAGCTTTGCATCGATTGCTATCATATCTCCTTTTTTACGCAAGGCTATCGGCATGATAGGATCTGAGCTAATGCCTTTTACGTATTGCTGAAAAAACGACCCGGATAGCCAGCCACCCCTTAGCGCGCCTTTATCTACCGATATATAGTATCCCATATTTACGGCGCTATCCCTTGTATAATATATCCTTCGTTCGTAGTTTCCGCGTTCGTTTAGCGGATTACCCTCAAATGGGCTAAAAGGAACGTAAAATAAAATATCTATTTGATCGTTCGGATCGGTGTATTTGTTTAGTCTGATACTAAATTCGTAATGTGGAATGCCGTTAAAATTTTTAGTTTTATATTCATCATCTTGCAAAAAACACAGTTGATAGTACTCGTCGGCGAGTCTTGCAACCCTTTGTTCTAACTCTATAATAAGCTTTGAGCTTAGATTTTTACCCGCGCTTTGCGTTACAATATTTTTGATCGCTTCTATCTGCTCTTTTTCGCTCCAAAGACAGTTGGCTAGCAACAAAACGTCCGCAGGCAAAACTTCGCTTCTATCGTTTAAAAATGCGGAGGTTTTTAAGATGTGGGCTAAATTTTTCCAGCGCCTATCCGATACATATATTTGGCTTTGATTTTCTTGTAAAATTTGCACATCGCTTGTTTCTTGGCGGCTTTGTTGATACGGATCGCTACTATCGTCTTGATCGTTTTTGACATTAAGCTTTTCTATATTTTCTCTGATCTCTTTTATTATTTCAAGGCTTTGGGGGCTAAATTTGACCGCTTTAGCTCCGTTTGCTATCAAATTTAGCTCATCAAGCGTGATTTTTTCATTATCGCTTACATTTGCCTCCTCAAATTTGCCTTCAATCAAATTTTTAAAATTATCCCACTCTTTTAATGGCTCAACCAAAAGGCGCATATTTAGCCTATCGTAAAGCGCCTCCAGCCCGCTTCCTTGCGCGGGCGTCTCGTTGCTGGCGGCTATTAAAGCATGCAACGGGACTTTTACGTCTTTGCCGTCGTTTCTAAATATTTTTTCGTTTATTATAGTTAGTAGCGTATTTAAGATCGCCGGTGAGCTTTTAAAAATTTCATCTAAAAACGCAAAATTAGCACTTGGCAAGTAGCCCTCTATCTTACGCATATATCGTCCTTCTTTTAGTTCTTTTATGTCTACGGGGCCAAAAACTTCGTCTGGAGTGGAAAATCTTTGCATTAGGTATTCAAAGTGTTTAGCGTCCTTAAACGCTAAAGATATGCGGCGAGCTATGAGGCTTTTAGCGGTGCCCGGCACTCCATATAAAAACACCGATTGTCCTGCAATAACGGCTAAAAGGACGTTAGCTACGATATGTTCGCGCTCAAAAAGCCCGCTAGAGATCGCTGTGATGAGATTTGAAATTTTATTTTTATACATCGGCTTCCTTTTTTAGATTTTAGAAAATTTAACGTATTGCCGAGACAGGTTGCGTCGCAAGGAAAAAATTAGCTAAAATACGTCAAATTGAAACAGGAAGGATTAAAATGCGCTCTCACGACAAAATCGGCTTTAGGTTATCTCGTATCTTAACCAGACTAAACGACGGTGCAAGGCTAAGCATAGACGAACTTGTGGAGGAATTTAGCGTAAATAAAAGAACGATTTTAAGAGATTTTGAGCGACTAAGTATCCTGCCTATCCAAAAAGAAAACGGCAAGTATTTTTTAGAGGAGTGCGCTCTTGGCAAATTAGGCTTTAAAGATATAAAAGCTTTTGCCGCGCTAATTGGCGCAAGGTCGCTATTTCCCGAGCTAGACAGTAGATTTATCAGCGACGTTTTAAACGAGAAGCTAAACAAGGCCTATCTAATCAAAAACCAAGGGTTTGAAAGTATACAAATTTCAAGAGACGACTTTGAAGCCGTAAGCGCCGCAGTCATCAAAAACCGTATAGTAGATTGCGAATATAACGACAAAGAACGCAAACTAAAGCCGTATAAACTAATAAATAATAGCGGCATATGGTATCTACTAGCGGACGACGAAGGCAAACTAAAAAACTTCACGCTCTCTAAAATAAAACGCATAAAGATAAAGGGCGATACCTTCTCTGCAAACGCCGAGTTTTTAAAACGTATCGAGAAAAACGACACAAACTGGTTTTCGGACGCTAAATTTAAGGTTACGCTTGAAATCAAAAACGAAGCTATGGAGTATTTTAAGAGAAAAGAGTTTTTGCCAAACTACGAAGTAGTGCAAGAAGAAGGGGATAAAATCATCATAAGTACGGAAGTAGCCTACGATGACGAGATACTACGGGTTGTAAAATATTGGCTACCGTTTATAAAGATAGTAGAGCCTTTAAATTTAAGGGATAAATTTGAAAATTTGCTTAGGGATTATTTGAAATAGCATAGCCTGACACTAGTGGCAACATTAAAATATAAGCTTTCTAAGATAGAGATTTTGTCTGACGGATATTTAAGATATTAGTAAGCCGTCAAATCTATCTTTGTAGTAAAATATTTGTCTCTTTTTTGTATTTATATTGCTTACTATCTGACTACGGTATCGCTATTTTTTATATTCATCTTTTAATAAATCAAAAAGTGTTAGATAATCATTTGGAATTGATGATTTTTTAATACTATGTACTTTCTTTATAGCATCTAGAAGTTTACTGATATCAT
>NZ_CALINL010000233.1 GCF_938045225.1 uncultured Campylobacter sp. | reverse complement strand
ATTTAGGCTTAAAAGATGAGCCAAATTTGAGCGTGCAGATCGGCTATGGCGAGCTTTGCGAGCGGATTTTAATCTCCACTAATATCGACGACATGGACGCCGAGAGCTTTGCCTTTGCGTGCGATATTTTGCGAGATAGCGGCGCGCTGGACGTATTTAGCCGCTCTATTTTTATGAAAAAAGGACGCGCGGGATTTGAGCTAAACGCGCTGTGCCGCAAGAGGGACGCCGCGCGGATAAAGGGGCTAATTTTCGCGCATACGACGGCGATCGGAGTTAGAGAGTGCGCCGTGAGGAAAACCGAGCTTGCGCGCGAGTTTTGTGAAGTAGAGACTAAATACGGCAAAATAAGGCTTAAAATTTCGCGCGGCCGAGCTTGCGGTTTTAACGCCGAGCAAAATTTGACGGATGAAAATTTAGCCCGAAATTACCCCGAAATTTTAAAAATCAAGCCCGAATTCGAGGACTGCAAAAAAGCCGCGCAGAGATTTCAAACGACGATCCGCGAGGTCAGAAACGAGATTTTAAAAAAATATGACGAAACTAGAAATTCTAAAAAATGATATAAAAAAGCTGGAAAATTTAGCCGTAGCGTTTAGCGGCGGCGTGGATAGCTCGCTACTGTTGCGCGTTGCCGCCGATACGCTAGGCCGGCGCGCGGTAGCTATCACGCTAAAATCGCCCTATATGTCGGGGCGCGAGATAAAAGAGGCGGTGGAATTTACCCGTACTTACGGCATCAGGCACGAAATTTTAGAGCTAGAAGCGCCCGAAGCGGTAAAAAATAATCCGCAAGATCGCTGCTACGTCTGCAAAAAGGCGGTTTTTACGCGGCTAATCGAGCTAGCAAAGCATCTAGGCTTTACAAACGTCGCCGACGGTACGAACTTAGACGACCTTGGCGAATACCGCCCGGGGCTTAAAGCAAAAGACGAGCTTGGCGTGCTTTCGCCGCTTAAAGGCCTCAAAAAATCAGAGATTAGAGAGCTTAGCCGCGAGCTTGGACTGCCGACCGCGGATAAGCCCAGCTACGCGTGCCTTCTGACGCGTTTACCGCACGACAGGGAGTTTTCCGCGGAGGAAATTTCGCTCGTGGAGCGAGCCGAAAATCTGCTAATCTCGCACGGATTTTTAAATATTCGCGCGCGATTTGACGGCAAAGCCTTTAGGCTGCAAATGGGTGCGAGCGAGACTAGGCGCTTTTGCGCGGGAGATTTTAGCGCCGTCGTACGCGAGATTGCTTCGCTTGGCGAGTATGATATTTTGCTTGATTTAAAAGGGCTTCGCGGGGAGATTTTAAATGACTAATGATGAGGCTTTAAATTTCATCCGCGCCGTAAAATCGGGCGAAAAAAGCGAGCGCGAGGCGATAGAGTTTTTACGGGATTTTCCTTTTAGCGACGTGGGATGCGCCAAGATCGACACTCAGCGTGCTTTGCGAAATGGTACTGGTGAGGTGATATATGGGGCAAATAAAACAGATGATGAAATTTTGCAAATTGCTAGTGTGATCGGCGAAAAAAATGAAAATATCCTAATCACAAGAACAAATGAGAATGTTTTTGAACGCATACGTGAGATCTTTCCGCAGGCAAATTTTAATGCTCGTGGAAGGGTGATCAGCGTTAAATTTAAAGAGCCTGCGCCTACAAAAAGCTACATAGCTATCGTCTCTGCTGGCACTGCCGATGGCTCAGTCGTGGAGGAGGCCTACGAAACGGCAAAATTTTTAGGCAATGACGTGAAAAAATTTACCGATGTCGGCGTGGCAGGGCTACATAGGCTGGTAGCAAAAATAGATGAGATACGCGGCGCAAAGGTCGTGATCGCCGTTGCTGGCATGGAGGGCGCACTTGCTAGCGTGCTAGCTGGACTTGTAAGCACTCCGGTGATCGCAGTGCCAACTAGCGTGGGATATGGGGCAAATTTTGGCGGAGTTGCGGCACTGCTAGCTATGCTAAATAGCTGTGCAAATGGCATAAGTGTCGTAAATATCGACAACGGATACGGCGCCGCATATAACGCAAGCCTGATAAATCATTTGTAATTTTATGCTTGTAGCACTGAA
>NZ_CALINL010000232.1 GCF_938045225.1 uncultured Campylobacter sp. | reverse complement strand
GATTTTTGGGGTTGCGCGGATAAAATTTTGCGCAGGCTAGACTTCTGCTTGCAGTTGCGAGCAACGCGAAGCAAAAATTAGTCTGCCAAGCAAAATTTTAGCAAGCTCCGCAAAAAGCGTCCGAAAGACGCCTAAAATTAGCCTATATTCTCACCTGCTATCATACCAAACGTTAAGCAGTCAGCTATCGCCACGCTACCTAAGCGGCTAGCTCCGTGTACGCCGCCGGTGATCTCGCCTGCGGCAAACAATCTTGGGATCGGCATCTCTGTTTGTAGAGAGATAACCTGGGCTTTGGTATTGATATCGATACCGCCCATAGTATGGTGAAGTTTTGGCGTACCGCGCATAGCGTAGAAAGGCGGTTTAGAGATATCTACGCCGTTTGTAGTGGTTTTATCCATCGGTTTGCCAAAGTCTTCGTCTTTACCTGATTTAACGAAGCTATTGTATCTCTCGACTGTCTTTTTTAGCTCTGCGGCAGGGATTTTATAAGCCGCAGCTAGCTCGTCTAGGGTTTCAAATTTCTTTAGTACGCCAGATTCTAGCGGTTTAGTGTAGTGCTCAGGTATAACCATGTTTTTTACGCCCTCAGAGTCGCAGAAGTTGATCGGATAGATATCGGCTTTTGCGTCGATTACTTTAAACATAGCTTGAGAGCGGGTGCGGCGGTCTGCTAGCTCGTTCATATAGCGTTTGCCGGTTCTTGGATCTACTGAAATTCCGTAGCGGAAGCTTCCGTTTACGTTAAACATAGAGCCTACGCCAAAGCCTTTTTCATCAGGGCATGCCCATGGACCAAATTGTATCCAGCTTAGCTGCACTGGAGTAGCGCCGATTCTGAAGGCCTCTTTCATAGCGCCTGCAGTTGCGCCCGGATGGTTGGTGCTATCTGTAGTAGGCAATATAGATGGATCTTGCACTTGTCTAAAGAATACGTCGCGGCAAAATCCGCCCGCAGCTAGTACTACGCCTTTTTTAGCTTTTATAGTCTTTTTAGTTCCTGTAGTGTTTTCGGCGTCGTCTTTTTGGCTCTTTGGATCAAATTTATAATCCTCTCTGATGATCACGCCGTCTACGCCGCCGTCTTCGCCTAGGACGAATTCGTCAAATTTAGCTCTTTGTCTTAGCTCGCAGCCTTGTAGGTTTTTAAAGTATTCTACCATCGGTTGAACGATACCTGAGCCTGAGCCGTTAGCTGTTTGAAGCGATCTAGGTACGCTGTGTCCGCCTGCGTGGGTAACTTTATCTATGTATTTAGCGCCGCATTTTAGAGTTAGTTTATATGCGTCTTGCGCGCGAGTAGCGATGGTGTCGATGAGATCTACGTGGTTTAGTCCGCGGCCGGCTTTTAGGCAGTCTTTGATAAATAGCTCGGTGCTATCTTTGATGCCAGCTTTCTTTTGCATGTCGCTATTTGGAACGGCAAAGATACCGCCGTTGATGACAGAGTTGCCACCTGTGCGGCCCATCTTTTCGATCAAGACGACTTTGTTGCCTTTTTTAGCTGATGTCACACCAGCTGCAAGAGCTGCAAAGCCTGAGCCGATGATGACTACGTCATACTCCTCGTCCCATTTGACATCTTTTTCGTTCATTGGGCTAGCCATTAAATTTGTAGCGCCCATGCCAAGTGCCGTGGCTCCGATAGCGCTAAATTTCACAAAATCTCTTCTAGATAAACCTGAATTTTTCATGCTCTCTCCTTTGAAGTAAGATATTCACTAACTAGATTAT
>NZ_CALINL010000231.1 GCF_938045225.1 uncultured Campylobacter sp. | reverse complement strand
CATGTGATAGTTATAAGATAGAGAAAGAGAAAAAAGAATATTTAAAAACATTAAGGAGAAAATAGTGAAAAGGTTATCATTAACACAACTACTTATAATAAACACAATATTATATACAACAGAATTTAATGTTGGACAAAAGTTAGTTGGTAAGACAATAAGAGATTGGGAAAAAGAATTTAAATTTGAGCTTGATAGTTTAGGACATTTTCCAGCTGAAATAAACGAAACAGAAATGGAAAAAGTTTTAAAAACAGTTAGAGAAGATGAAACATATAGTAATATTAAGATTTTAGATATAGATAATAGTAAAACAGGATATACAGATGGTTCAGAACCTATTGTAATGGTGACATTAAAATATGAAGATATGATATATATTGCATTTAAAGGGACTGCAGGTGGTGTGGAATGGAGAGATAATGCATATGCATCATACCCAGAATATGCATTTACAGAAGCACAAAGAGAAGCATTAGAATATTTTGATAAAATGTATGAAAAATATGTGAATTGTAATATTAAGAAGGTATATGTAACAGGTCACTCAAAAGGTGGGAATAAGGCACAATTCATAATGGTTATGAGAGGAAGTACAGAACATACAAAACTTAAGAAATGTTTTTCACGGCGTGAAAAAACCGTGAAAAACTTTCGCTTGTTTTTTAGAATAGAGAATTTACGCTTTCATTGTGATAAACACGGCGTATCACTTCGCCAAATAGCGAGGCTGCGCTTAGCACTTTTATACAAGGGAGTTCTTCTTTTAACGGGATCGTGTCAGTCACCACTAGCTCGTCTAAAAAGCCAAGTTTTAGCCTATCATAGGCTGGTCCACTAAGCACTGGGTGAGTGCAAAACGCCATTACACTAGTTGCGCCACGCTCTTTAAAAATTTCAGCTGCTTTTACGATGGTGCCAGCGGTGTCGATCATATCATCGACCAAGATCACGTCCTTGCCCGCCACGTCGCCGATCACGTTCATTACTTCGCTCTCGTTGGCTTTTTCGCGGCGTTTATCGACGATGACGATATCCAGATTTAGGGCTTTTGCGACGCTTCTAGCGCGCGCGACGCCGCCGATGTCGGGACTAGCGATGATAGGGTTTTTGAGATTTTTGTTTTTGATGTGGTCGTTAAAGATAATCGAGCCGTAGAGGTTATCGACCGGGATGTCGAAAAAGCCCTGAATTTGGCCTGCATGAAGGTCGATCGTGACGACGCGGTCGATGCCCGCCGTTTGCATCATGTTTGCCACGAGTTTTGCCGTAATAGGCACGCGAGGAGCGGCCTTGCGGTCTTGGCGCGCGTAGCCGAAATACGGCACCACCGCCGTTATCGAGCTGGTCGAGCTGCGCTTCAGCGCGTCGGTTAGGATCAAAAGCTCCATCAAATTTACGTTTGCAGGCGCGCAGGTAGGTTGGATGATGAAAATGTCCTTACCGCGCACGCTCTCGCCGATCTGTACGCTGATCTCGCCGTCGCTAAATCGTTTTACGGTAGCTTCGCTAAGCGGAAGCGATAAATAATGCGAAATTTTCTTTGAAAACGACGGATTTGCGGTACCCGAAAAGATTTTGTAACCTCTCATAACGATTAACCTTTGTAAAATTTTTGTCTAATTTTACCGAACTAAAACTTAAATTCGTAGATTTTTGCGGATAAATTTTACCTCTAGCTTTAAAATATCGCGAATTTATCTCGCGTCAAATTTGACCGAGCCAAATTTAGCATTTTCGCGGTACGGGTCTCGGTGCGTCAAATTTGCAATTTAAACCCAAAAATCCTTCGTCGCAAGCAAGGCGAACAAACAAGAGCGCGGATAAAATAAACAACCGCTACCGCGCAAATTTAGTCCGCCACGCCCATCATCACGCTTGAGTATTCGCCCTGCTTAACGTCCGTTTTTTCGGGCTTTTTAACGATCATCCTATCCTCGGCCAGTCCCGCCTGCGCTAGGGCCGCCTTAATAGCCTGAGCTCTTGCGTTAGCGAGCTCTAGCAGCTGCTCTTTTTTCACCTCGATACCCTTTAGCGCAGCTTCTCTGAGCGCCTTTTCGTCGCTGCTTTTTTCTTTTGAAGCTAGCGACGCGAGCGCTCCTGCGTAGTCCTTGCCCGTTTGTGCCATCGTTTGGCTGATTTTTTCGTTTAGCTTCGCGTTTTTTAGCGCCGTTACGTCCACGTCCGAGTAGGCCGGAGTGATGCTTAGCTTCATCTTAGGTTTTGCCGTCGTTAGCTTGATAAAATCAGCTATCTTAGCCTGCTCGGACACTATTAACTCGGCATTTGCGGGCATAAAGTCGATAGTGTTTAGATCCTTGCTACTTAGCCCGAGCATATTACCCAAAAATCTAAACGGGGCCAGCGTGATGTCGGCAAATAGCTTCTTTACGGCTTCCCAGACGATGCCGCCGTATTTAAAGTCTGGGTCGTTTAGATCGCCCGTCACCGGCAGATCGATGTTTATCTGATTGTTTTGATCGCTCAGGATCGAGATAGCAAGCGATAGGGGCAGGTTTACCGCATCTTTTGACTCGACCTTTTCGCCAAGCGTTAGCGTGTCTAGATTTACGACATTGCTACCGTTTAGCTTAGAGTCTTTAACATCGTAGTTTAGGGTCAAATTTAGCTTGCCTTTTTCTATCTTGTAGCCCAAAAACTGCCCGCTATAAGGTGTCACGTCGACTAGATCGATATCTTTAAAGCTAAATTTGACTTCCGTGCTCTTTTTTGGATCGTACGGCAGTAGCTTGAGCCCGATCTTGCTAAAGCCGCTCTTGCCGACCACGCCCTCAAACGTACCCATCGTCGGGCGAGTGCTGTCGATATCCATCAGCACGCCTTCTAGCTTGGTGATCTTAGTCGCAAACGGCATAAATAGCGACGCATCGGAGAAGTCAACGTCGCCGTTTTCTACGAGGATGTTCTTGATAGCGAAGTCAAATTCGCCCTCTTTTTTCTGAGGTTTTGCGGCTTCGACAGGCTTTTCGTTTTTAGGGGCGGCTTGTTTTACGTCCGCATTTTGCGTACTTTCGCTCTCACTCTTTTTCACTAGACTGCTTAGATTTAGTTCGCGTTCTTTATTTAAATGCGCCTTTAAAAACGGTGCGCTCAGAGTTACGCGCTCTAAATTTAAGAAATTTTTCGCAAACGAAATTTTAGATAGTTTGAGGTTTTTAAAAGCGAACACCTTATTGCCAGAGCCGTCCGCAAGCTCGATGTTTGCGATGCTTGCCTTACCGCTTACAGTGGCGTCCGCGGCGTATTTTACGTTTAGTTCGGCATTTAGCTCGCCGCTTTTTAGGTTTGCGTCCAGATAGTTTTTAGCGTAGACGAAGTAGCGAGGCAGATTTGTATCGCTTAGTTTTATATCGGCTTCGATACTTAGGGGCTCTGGCGTGATTTTACCCTTAAGAGCCAAATTTAGCTTTTGCGAGCTTTTCATGTCGATTTTAGTGGTCACTGGCGCAGCTAAATTTTCGCTGATATTTTGCAAATTTACATTTAGCCCGTCAAATTTGTGCGCTATCTTTTGCCCCTCAAAGACATGGGTTATACCTATGTCGGCGCCCGTAACGGAGACGTTTTTGACGCTAAATTTAAATCCGCTCTTTGCGCTCTGAGCGCTTTTTTGCTCGGCTTTTTTATTTTTGCCGGCATTGCTTTTTTCTGCCGTTTTTTGAGATTTGGCAGGTTTTTTCGCGCTTTCGGTTTTGCTTTTTGCTTTTGATTTTTTGGCGGAGGCTTTTTCGCCGTTTAAGCCAAGCTCGCTAATAGCGCTAAGCTCGCCGTTTTCTTTTATATCGGTTGCAAATTTGGGCTTATTTATGCTGACGCTTTCGATGCGCAGCGCCGTTTTAGCTAGATCAAAATCCGCGTCCTTCACGCCGATTTCAGCCACAGATGCGAGTTCTTTATTTTTAGTCTTTAGCGCGATTTTTTGCGCTTTTACTTCGCCGATAGAAGCGGCGCTAGCGTTATTTTCCAGCGTAAATTTAGGCGCGTTTATTATGAGTTTTTCTAGGCTTGCCGCACTGTTTTTACCGACCGGGGCGGAGGCGACGTTAAGCGTCAAATTTTTTAGGCCAGCTGCGATATTTTGCCCTTTTATTTTAGCATCCAGCTCGCTTGCGTTTGCGTCTTTGAGTTTTATCTCGCCGACGCTTTTTTCGGTCAAGTTTATCCCGCTAACACCCAGGGCTTTGAGCGCTGCGGAGGCGTTTATATCACCTTTTTCGTTTATATCGGCCTTAAGGGCGACGCCGCTTAAATTTAGCCTGTTTAAATTTGCCTGCGCCTCGCCTTTAAAGCTCGTATTTTTAAATTTTATCTCACTAATATCGGCTGCAAAGCTTCTTTTTTCGCTAACGTCGGCATTTATCTCGATGGCGGGCAGATCAAGCTCCTCTAGGCTCAAATTTTGCCCATCAAGTTGCGCTTCAAACGACTTTAAATTTAATGCGGCGTTTTTTAATGCAGCCTTGATAACGCCGCCGTCCGCGCTTAGTTCGTAGCTAGTTTTTGCGTTTATGAGCGCGCCGTTTATGCGCAGATCTTGCGTGTCGATGAAGCTAAGAGCGACGGGACGGACGTTAAAGTCCTTTAGGCTAAGCTCGCCGTAAACTCGAAGCGGCGCAAGGTCGATGCCGCCCTGCCAGTCTAGCTTTTGCGCTAGCGTGGAGTTTGCGTCGAAAACGTGCTTGCCCGCGCTATTTTGCTCGGTATTTATGCCCGAGATTTCGTAGTTTATGCCCTCAAATTTGGCGCTAAAGGGCTGTTTTAAACTCTCGTCCGAGTAGGCAAACGAGCCGCCGATTATCTTTGTGCTGTTTAGGGCGAAATTTATACTGCTAGTTTCGTTATTTTCGGTGCTAGTAGCGTTTGACTCGCCTAAAAACGTAGCTAAATTTAGCGTGCCGTTTTTATCTCTAGCGATATTTACGCTAGGGCTCTCAAGGCGCAATATATCAACCTCCGCAAGCTTGTTAAATAGCGAAAAAGGCTTAAGCTTGACGTCGATTTGCTCCGCGCTAAAAAGCGGCGCGGTCGTGTTTAGCTCGGGGCGCGTGACGTTTAGCTCGAAGGTAAAGGGGTTAAATTTAGCCTCCGCCACGCTAAGGCTCGCGTTCATGTCTTTTAGCTTTGCGGGCAGCGTATTTTTGAGCGCGTAAGGAACGCCTAAAAAGCCCGCAAGCGTGTAGATAAGCAGCAAGCCCGCGAGCGAGACTAGGATAATAAGAGCGATTTTTTTACTTTTTTGCATAAATTTGCCTCGATTTTTTTGGCGAATTTTACAAGGATTTTGATTAAAGAGCGGTTATTTTGGCGTACTCATACGAAAAATTAGCGCCGTTTCTTAGAAAATTAAAGCCGAAATTTGATACAAACAAAAAAATCAAATGCGGCGTATGATTTCTTTTTGATAGAACTTGGCACCCGTAAACTACGGAGATAATTTAAAATCTAGTCGATAAAATAGCAATTTTACTGTAAAATTCGGAATCAAATTTGTCAAACCGGGGAGTAAAAATGTTTCAGGCTTTCAGAATTTACGATTTTATAAAAGGCGATGAAAATAGCGATTTTTACGGCGTATTCGTCGATAGACTCTATCCTCGCGGAGTGAAAAAGGAGATATTTTGCTCGTTTTTATGGCTAAAATCCGTTACTCCGTCAAACGAGCTTAGGTCTTGGTTTCATGAGGACAAAGAGGCTAGATTTGAGGAATTTAAAGTTAAATTTAAGACCGAACTAGCCGACAAAGAGGCGACGGCGGGACTGAACGAGCTAAAAACTCTAGAAAAAAAGCACGGTAAAATCGCTCTATTAACCGCGACTAAAGATATAAATTTAAGCCACGTTGCGGTACTTTTAGAGTTGCTTGGAAACAAAATTTGAATTAACTTTTATTTTTATATTTTTTGCTATGTTACGCCGATTTTTAAATCCGCTTTAAGTTTATAGATAACATAAAAACAAAAATTATAAAGTAAAATTTGACCGCCCGAAGCGATCAAATTTAAGATAAATTTACAGGATAAAACCGCTACCGATAACCAGCTCGCCTCTGTAAAATACCGCGAGCTGCCCGCTAGCCACGCCAAATGCGCTCTGCTTTAGCTCAATCTCGGCGGTGTCGCCCTCTAGGACTTTTACGTGCGCGTTTAGCCCGATACTGCGGTAGCGAACCTTGACGTCGCAGTCAAACTCACTCTCGTCTATGAACAAATTTAGGCTATTTACCGCGATTTTACCGCGCTCAAGCTCCTCTTTGCTACCTACGACGATGCGGTTATTTTGCGCGTCGATAGCGAGCACGAAATGCGGCTCGTGCGCCCCAAATACCTCAAATCCGCGCCTCTTGCCGATCGTGTAGTGCATATAGCCGTTGTGCCGCCCGATCACCTTGCCCGCGCTATCGACCACGTCACCCGGCAAGTCGGTCTCGTAGTGCTTGTTTAGCACCTCGATATAGGTGTCCTCGACGAAGCAAATCTCGCTGCTCTCGGCCTGCTCGCCGTATTCGCGAAAGCTCGGCAGAGATTTTGCCAGCTCTTTTATATCTTTTTTAAATTTGTCTCCGAGCGGGAAAATCATATCGGAGATGATCTCTTTTGGCACCTGCGCTACGAAGTAGCTCTGATCTTTGCTAGGATCGGCGGCGACCCTGATCATGCCGTCTTGGACGCGGATATAGTGGCCGGTGGCGAGCTTTTCACAGCCGATACTTTTGGCAAATTTTAGCAGTTCGCCAAATTTGATAAAGCGGTTGCAAAGCGCGCATGGATTTGGCGTACGCCCCTCTTTGTAAGCTCCGACGAATGGCGTATAGACGTATCTGTCAAACTCGTCTTGCAGATTGAGCACGTGATAGTTTATACCCAGATACTCGCACGCGCGGGCTACTTTGCCGATGTTTTGCTCGTGGTAGCCGGGCTTTTTGTGTAGTTTCATATAGCAGCCCACGACCTCGTGACCCGCCTCTAGCAGCATTTTTGCGCCCATGGTGGAGTCGACGCCGCCGCTCATGGCCATTAGTATTTTCATTTTTTCTTTCCTTTGTGGGGCAAGCGCACCTCGCGAGCGTCTTTAAACGAGCTTGAAATTTTCGGTCTGCGGCAGGCTACATGCCTAGTCTTGACGCAAAAATTTCTGCGCAACGCTTGAATTCGTCTCGTGATTCATCGCTTGTGATTTTTTTGTAAAAGTGTTTGTAAATTTACAAATCTCGCCCTAGCCCCACAATAAGGCAAATTCGTATAAATTCGGCGCGATTATATAAAAAATAGCTTAATACGCTATAAATTTGAGAGCCAAGGATAGCGAGCTAAGCCAGCATTTAGCTTTTGCGCCTTGCTCGGCTTTGAATTTTACCCGCCAAGACGACGCAGAATTTGCAAACGGCGATGACGCGGTTAAATTTACCAAATTTAACGCGAAAGGCAAGTGCGCTCGACGGAGATAATTCATAAATTTGAGAACAAGACGCTTGGGGCGTAAATTAAAAAGGTTAGCTCATTAAATTTACTAAAATTCAGGCGAGCTAAATTTACAAAAATCAAAATTTAACTCCGAGCGCTAGATATCCGCACCCAGCAAATTTACCGACCGAATTTAACTAGCCGCCAAGCTGTTTACGGCTATTTATCTTGAGTTTCGCCGTCTTTTAGATCTTTATCTAGGTTTAAATTTTCGTGCATCATGTGCGCCGCGATCGCAACTACAAAAACCACGACGGCTAAAATCAGCAAAGGGACGCGCGCGCCGTCAAATTTGACGGCGACACAGCCGCAAATAGCGACAAAAACAAGGCAAATTAGCGCAAAAAGATCCTATCAAGCATCGCCAAATCCTTAAAATTAGTAAAATTTTAGCACGCTAATTTAGTTGAATATCCCCCAAAATTTCATCCCGCACGGCGTCCAGATCGTCGCTGATCGTATAAAGCGACAGATCCTCCTTGCTGACGGCTTTTTCGCGTATCAGCGTAGTTTTGATAAAATCGTCGAGCTTGCTCCAAAACTCGCTTCCGATGAGAAAAATTTTAGCTTTTTTGGCGCCGATTTGTGCGAGCACTAGGATCTCAAACAGCTCATCAAGCGTTCCAAAGCCGCCCGGAAACACCAAAAACGCACTCGAGCGCTCAATGAGAGCAAATTTGCGAGCGGATAAATTTGAAAAAACGAAGTTGCTCGTGGCATATTTGTTTGTCACTTGTTCAAACGGAAGCACGATATTTAGACCTATTGACGGACTTTTACCGCTCTCGTACGCTCCCTTGTTCGCCGCCTCCATCACGCCAGGCCCGCCGCCGCTAACGACCGCAAAACCGCCGTCGGCAAGCTCTTTTGCGAGGCTAAAGGCCATTTTACAGTATTTGCTATTTTCGTCAAATCTGGCCGAACCGAAAAATGTAACGCTAGGATTTTTATAAGTCGCAAAATCCCTAAATTTGGCCAGATCGTTTAAAATTTCATCCATTATTTCTCTTTGCGGTTAAATTTGCGCTCGCGGGGTTAAATTTACGCG
>NZ_CALINL010000230.1 GCF_938045225.1 uncultured Campylobacter sp. | reverse complement strand
TCAAAGCTTTCGCACGCTTTTAAATTACGAGCTGCTTTTTTGATGATCTCAAATTCGTTTTTATACTCATCTGGAGCTATTTTTGGTGAATATATAGCCTCTACTTTTGCCTTTATCTCAGGCACTAGTGAGCTTTCTTGAGTATAAAATTTAACTAGCTCAACCTTACTCTCATCCACGCCAAAGATCTCTTTTATGCGCTCTTTTGAAGCAAGTTTGATGTGCTCTCTATTTATTTGCTCAAGTTTCTTCACGTCAAATCTAGCAGGTGAGCGTGAAATTTTAGTTATGTCAAACCACTTCACCGCATCTTCGATGGTAAAAATTTCAGTTGGAGTTTTGTTGCCAAGAAGTATCAGATAGTTTGCGATCGCCTCAGGCAAAAATCCTTGCTCAAAGAGCCATTTTACGCTTGATTCGTTCTCGCGTTTGCTCATTTTTTTGCCCTCGACGTTTAGGATGATAGGCAGGTGAGCGTAGTTTATCTTTTGCGTGTAGCCTAGGCCCTCGCGGATAAGGTCTTGCTTTGGCGTGTTGCTGACGTGATCCTCGCCGCGGATGACGAAGGTGACGCCCTCGAGCATATCATCGACCGCGCAGGCAAAGTTATAAGTCGGCGTAAAATCGGCACGCATAATCACGAAGCTATCGACGTTTTCGGGCTCGAAGCTGATCTCGCCCTTTATCGCGTCTTTAAATTTCATCGTGCCTAGCGGCTTTTTCATGCGCACGACGAAAGGTTTTTGGTTATTTAGCACTTCGTTGTCGCTTAGATGCTCGCATGTGCCGTCGTAGCGGTAGGCTTCGCCTCTAGCCTTTGCGGCTTCTTTTTTGGCCTCCAGCTCGCTTTCGGTGCAAAAGCACGAAAACGCCTTTTTATCTATCAAAAGCTTTGCCGCAAACTCGCGGTGAAATTTCAAATTTTTACTTTGATAATAAAGCGTGTCCCATTTGATCCCGAAAAGCTCCAAAATTTCTAAAATTTCCTTGTCTTTTCCGGGGATATTGCGCTCTTTGTCGGTATCCTCGATGCGGATGATAAAGCCGCTTTTATCCTGGAGCGAACAGACGTAGTTTAGGATCGCAACCCTTAAATTTCCCAGATGCATATCGCCTGTCGGCGACGGCGCAAAACGATACATTTTTGTTTCCTTATTGATTTTTAGGGGCGATTATAGCATTTTAAGCATTTAACTTGGCTTTTTTATCTTTTGTGAAGCTAAAATAAATATAATTGATATCTAATTTTAAAATGCAAAGGAAAAACATGAGTTTCATTAAGGAATTTAAAGAATTCGCGATGCGCGGTAACGTCATCGATATGGCCGTGGGCGTCGTGATCGGCGGCGCTTTCGGTAAGATCGTTAGCTCGCTAGTGGGCGACGTGATTATGCCGATCATAGGCGTACTAACCGGCGGGGTAAATTTTTCCGACCTAAAAATTACCCTAAAAGACGCGGTCGGCGATACGGCTGCCGTAACCGTAAACTACGGCTCGTTCATACAAACGATGGTCGATTTTACAATCATCGCGTTTTGTATTTTCTGTGTGATTAAGGCTATAAATTCGCTCAAAAAACCAAAAGAAGAGCCGAAAACAGAAGAGCCTGCGCCGATACCTGAGGACGTCGCGCTTCTAACCGAGATCAGAGATCTTTTAAAAAATAAATAAGAACGGCAAATGCTAGAGCAAATCCCGTTTTTTCAGGGGCTAAACGAGGCCGAGCTAAAAAGGCTAGAAGATATCAGCATCCTAAAAAAGTATAAAAAGGGCGAGTTTTTATTTATGGAGGGCGAGGAGTCAAAGTGGCTCCACCTCCTCATAAAAGGCTCTCTCAAGCTCTATAAAATCGGCCCTAAGGGCAAAGAGATTTTTATGCATCAATTTAACGGGATTAGCTTCGTAGCCGAGCTTGCCAACTTTGAAAATATCAAATTTCCAGCGACGGCAATATTTTTAACGGGCGGTGAGGTGCTAAAAATCGACTACGATAAATTTTACGCCGAGTTTTTATCAAATCCGCGCGTATCGCTGCAAATCATCAAATCGCTCTCGCAAAAGCTAAAAATCGCAAGCGAGCTGATACATCAAGAGCTCGTGCTAAACTCCGAGGCAAAGGTCGCGAGATTTCTCGTTAACCACGCCGATCTTTTTAACGAACTAAAACACATCAAAATCGCCTCCATCTTAAACATCACTCCAGAGACATTTTCGAGGATTTTGGCAAAATTTAAAATGCAAAATTTAATAGAACTAGACGCAAATAATAAAATCGTAAATATCTCTACAAACGAGCTTTCGGAGATGTTTGAAGGATAGATGCGGCTACTTGCCGATTTGTTAAATTTAACTCAAATTTTACTTCGCGACTAATCCGCTAGAATTTTAGAAATTTGATCAAATTTGACATCATTTAACGCCGAATTTTAATTTTTCTTCTTTTGTGCGGCTTCGGTATCGGCTAGCGAAGTGATTTCGTATTTTTTATCGATGTAGCCCATTTCTAGTAGCTTATTAAAGATTTTAGCCGTGAGAGGTCCCGCAGCCAGACCGCCGTGTCCGCCGTGCTCGATGATAACGGTAACGGCATAGCGAGGCTCCTCGTAAGGTCCATAGGTCGTGACCCACGCGTGCGAGCGGCGCAGATACTCCATGTCCTCTTCTTTCATACGCTTTTTTTCGGCCTGCGAGATGCCCACGACCTGCGCGGTACCAGTTTTTGCCGCTAAAGTAAGCTTGGCCTCTTTAAAATACTTATGCGCCGTGCCTTTTTTGTGATTTACGACTTCATACATCGCCTTTTGGATGTAGGGCAGCTGCTTTTTCTCAAACGGCGTGAGGATATCGTCAGCAGGCTCAAATTTGACCTCCTCGCCGTTTACGCTACGTAAAAAATGCGGGACGATATTTTTCCCCGTCGCTAGTATGCCCGTATAGCGCACCACCTGCATCGGCGTCACGAGGAAGTTGCCCTGCCCGATCGAGGTGATCAGCGTCTCGCCCTGATACCAGGGCTGAGCGTACTTTTGCATTTTCCACTCGCGTCCAGGCACGATACCGACAAATTCATTTGGCAGATCCACTCCGCTTTTTTGCCCGAAACCCAGCCGCTCTAAAACCGGGGTTATAGCGTCTATACCGACCTTTAGGCTGCCTTTATAAAAATAATCGTCGCAGCTCTCGCGGATGGCCGAATTCATATCCATAAAGCCGTGTCCGTAGACGTTCCAGCAACGGAAATTTCGCCCTCCAAGCTCAAATGAGCCCGAGCAAAAATACCCATCGGAGCGGTTCATCTTACCGGTATCTAAAAACGCCATCGCTACGCCCATTTTTATAACCGAGCCCGGCGGATAAAGTCCGTTTACGAGTTTATTTGTAAAGGGATGATCAATACTTTTAACGAGCTCGTCCCACTTAGCCTGCGATAACCCCGTAACAAACGGGTTTAAATCATACTCGGGGAAGCTACCCGCAGCCAGTATCGAGCCGTCTCTCACGTCCATCACGATGATAACGCCCGCGTTATCGCCGAAAATTTCCTCTATGTATTTTTGCATCTCAAGGTCGATCGTGAGCGAGATGTCCGAGCTTTGCGGATAGCTCACGGATATCTCCTCGACCTCCTGATTTAGTGCGTTTACTTTTACCTTTCGTATGCCCTCTTGCCCCTGCAAAACGGAGTTATAAAAGCGCTCCGTGCCGCTTCTGCCCGTGTGATTGGTTAGCTTTGCGACGGGATCAGACTCGACGTCTTGCTGATTTGCGCGGCCGACGTAGCCAATGATGTGTGAAGCTAGGTTATTGTAGGGATAGTGGCGCTTGGATGCCGGTTTGACCTCCAAATTTTCTCGCAGCGAGAGCTCGGCGATGCGCGGTATCATCTTGTCATAGTCCATAAAATCGATAATCTGAATAAAGTCTTGATTATAAGGCGAGTCGGCTTTGATGTATTCGCGCTTTAGCTTCGTGACGTTTAAATCCTCGAATAAATTTTGCAAATTTGCAAGTTCGGCGTCTAAAATTTCTGCTTTTTTGCCGTTTAGATGCGGCTTTAACGCGACGGAAAAACCGAGGCGATTTACCGCCATCGGACGACCCTTGGCATCTAAAATCAGCCCCCTGACGGGAGCTAGGTACTGCGTTTTTACCGCGTTTTGCTCGGCGATCTCCTCGTAAAAATCATTTGACTTGACGCTGAGATAATAAACCCTCACCAGCAAAAGCACCCAAACGCTAAATATGATGCCAAACACTATACGCATCCTCATAAGCGCCCCCTAAACAAAACTACCGCCAAAACAGACTCCACGCCGACGTAAATTAGGTATTCGTAGTCAAATTTTAGCATCGGCAAATTTGCCGCATAAGAGATAAAAGAGCTAGTGGCACAAGTCCAAACATAACCGCTAGCGACGAATCCCGCCGCCAAAAGCTCTCTTGATTTTAGCGTAACGATGAGCCAGTCGGACATAAAATGATAAAAAAGCATAAACGCGATCACTGCCGAAAACAGCGCAAACCCGTGCGCCTGCTCGGCAAAAGTAAGGTAAAATAGACAAAAATACCACTCCTTGCCAAACTCCTTGAGCGTCTTTTGCTTCTGCAAGGTTAGCATAATCATGTAGGTAAAAAATATCCCGATAAGAGGCGGCAGATACGTAAATACGGTCGTTATACTCTGATAAAATACTAAAAAAGCAACCCAAGCAAGCTGCTTTAAAAATCGCTTCTCTGCGCCCAGTCTTCGCATCGCCGCACTCGTTTGCATGGTTATAAATTTACAGCTAAATTTATAAACTTAGCTTTTTGGCTGCTTAAATTTGTAAATTTAGCTAGAAAATTTGAAGGTAAGGGCGCTAAAATTTGCCTGCGGCTTTTTGATTTCATTACAGCCCCAGAGCGTTTAGATATATAAGCTCGTTTGCCTTTTCTACGCCTGTTTTTTTAAGCGCCGAAACGAAATGCGCGCCCGGATAGACTTTTAAAACCGCGCTTTTTTGGCTTTGATTTAGCTTGTCTGATTTTGTGAGGAAATTTAAAATCTTTTGATCGGGGCGCAGGAAGCTTTGCAGATAATCATTCACGTCCCTGTCGATTTGCATATCAAACTGGCGCGAGTCGATGAGATGCACGAAAAGCTTGATGTTGGCTCTAAATTTTAGGTATTCGTCGAGATTTTTTCTCCACTGCGCGTGCATGCTTTTGGCAACTTTGGCGTATCCAAAGCCCGGCAGATCGACGAAGGTCAAATTTGCCCTCTCTTCGCTTAGCTCGCCTTCCTCGTTTTTGATGCCGCGCGCATACTCGACCTCGAAAAAATTTATGAGGCGAGTTTTGCCCGGCGTGGAGCTACTTTTGGCTAGGCCCTTTTGATTTACGAGAGCGTTTATGAGGCTGCTTTTGCCGACGTTTGAGCGCCCCAGAAACGCTACTTCGCTAGAGTTTGCGGGCGGAGTTAGCGAGATGTCGGGCGCTGAAATTAGAAATTTTGCGTTTAAAACGCGGATCACTTTTTGTCCTCGACTTGGAAGATAAATTTGACCGGCTCTTTTTTGCCACTATTTACGTTATACGTGCCACTATTTTGATTAACCGTGATCTTTTCGCCGTAGACTTTTTTATCGGTTTCTATCTCGTGTAAAAATCCGTTGCCGTTTATCGTATATAAATTCGGCGTTGGCTCGTAAATAAGCTCGCTACCGCTACCGTCGTATGTTTTATTTTTGATAAATACTCTAAATTTAGCGTTACCGGAAGCGACGTATTTTAGAGGATTTCGCTTTTTGTCAAAATATATCACTACTAAATTTGCAGTGAGCGTATCCTTGCCTTTTTTAATATTTACATTACCTTTAAATTCGCTTATTTGCTTGCCTTCGTCGGCATAAAACTCGTCTGCCGTGATCTCCACCTGCTCTGCTAAAAGCGGTAAAGCGCCGAGCGCCAAAACTAAAGCCACTTTTTTAAAACCAAAATTTATCATTTTCCGTCCTATCTTTTTCTATCTTGCTCTATCAAAGCAAAGGCTTTTTTGATATAAGCTTTTTTTAACTCAAAGTCATAAACCAGGGCTTTGCCGACTATTTTATCTTCGTTTTTCGTTAGCGTAAAAGGCGTTTGCGTAGTAGCTACTTTTGTTGCGGTACTATAAATGACCTCGTCTGATAAAAAGGTCAAATTTTCATTATTTACATAGCGCGCGTTACCCTTAAGTATAATTCGACCGCCGTTATAAAACGCTTTATCGGAGCTCACGTTATGCTCTTTGTTATCTTTAAAAATTTCCGCTCTAAATTTGATAAATTCGTCAAATTCGGAGTATCTATTCCACGTATCGGCTTCATATCTAGCATTTACTACAGTAGCATTCATCTCGTAGTCAGTGACTGCGTTCATCTGCATGTTTGTAGTCACTTCGCCACCCTTTAATAGCTCGCTATAGTAAGGCTCCTCAATCGCCAAATAAACCATCGCCACGCTAAAAACGCTGACGACTAGGTAAAAAATCCTTATAACCAACGCTTAGCCCACTCTTGTATTAATCCCTCGCTGCGGATAAGTATCTCTATCATCTCGCGCACCGCGCCGTTGCCGCCTTTATAGTTGAGCCTCGTTCTTACTTCAAGCTCTTTGATCGCATTTTTCGGTTTAAAGCTCCATCCGACGCTTTTTAACAGCTTGTAGTCGTTGTAATCGTCGCCTATTGCTGCAGCGTTTTCAAACTCGAGTCCCTCAAATTTAAGTATCTGTTTTGCGGTTTCGAGTTTATCGCTAACGCCTTGATATACGTGCGTTATCTTTAGATCCTGCGCCCTTTTTTCGACGATAGGCGAGCTTCTGCCCGTGATGATCGCAACTTTTTTCCCGAGCTTTAGCCAGCTCTCGATGGCGTATCCGTCCTTGACGTCAAAAAATTTAAGCTCATCGCCGTTTGGACTATAGACGATCTTGCCGTCGGTTAGGCATCCGTCGACGTCTAAAAATATAATCTCTATCATAACACGCCTTTTGTGCTAGGCACGCCGATCCTGGAATTTTTAGCCAGAGCTCTTCTTAGTGCGACGGCACAGGCTTTAAAACTGGCCTCCAAAATATGGTGAGAGTTTCGTCCGCGAATTTTAGCGATATGCAGCGTGATTGCGGCATTAAACG
>NZ_CALINL010000229.1 GCF_938045225.1 uncultured Campylobacter sp. | reverse complement strand
GAAATTTGCTCAAATACTACGCGACGAAATACGGCAAAGCCATCTATCACAGCGTAAACGGCTCGCCGTCTGAGATAATCACGCCAAAGCAAGGCTTGCTCGATAAATTTTTCAGATAAATTTGCTAAATTTAGGCGTTTTTACGTTTGCAGAATACGGCTAAAATAGTCGCTACCGTATAGATAATAAAAGCCGCCACTCCGCACAAAATGCAAAAATCAATCGTCATCTGCCAAAATAGTTCGCCTGTATATTTCAGTACCCATTCATATTCAGACGAGTATCTTGGATTGCGATAACCGATATAGGTGCCGTTAAAGTCCAAATTTATCATCAATGCCGTAGCAAAAATACCAAAAATAGAAACAAATGCTCTCGTTGTGGCACTTTGTTTTTTTACGGCATTTGCCATAGCGACTCTACCGACCCTATGACCCAAAAAGCAACCCACATAAACAACAAGCGTGACGACCTTGACGGCTCCCATATAAGCGATATAAAGCGCTGCCTTTTGCGTAAAATCGGTATGAGTAAAGGCTCGCTCTACTGCGGGGTAAATTTTAAGCGCAAGCTCAACAAAATCTCGCGCCAAAGAGGAGCGCGCCAGCACGTCAAAAGGCAATACGAAAATACCTAGCGCGCAAAGAAAATAAAAAGCGCAAAGCCCGAGCAAAACGAGTCCAAGCATCTTGTTTTTGCCGTTTTGGTTTGTCGCCGTTTGCATTTTAACTCTCTTTAAATTTTGCCAAGCTTTTGTGAGGTAAATTTAAGACGTAAAGCGGGATGAAATTTCATACGAAGCCTTAAATTTAAGGGTAAATTTAAGCCCGCCTCAAATTTAGCGGGCTTAAGGATTTATTTAATCAAAGCTTTAAAAGTATCAACCGCGTCAAGTTTTTCCCACGGATATTTGGCGTTTCCGACTTGACCTTTGGCCGCTACTTTAGCGTATAAAAACGTATCCTTGCCAGGTTTATCCAGGCCGAATTTATTCGTGATCCAGCGCGGAGTGAGGGCGAAATTTTCGCTAACGAAATTTGACAGCATATCGTCGTTTACGCCCACTATCTGCGTGCCCATCGTATCGACGCTCACAGAGGTTGGCTTTGCCATACCGATAGCGTAGCTTAGCTGAACAATGCATTTTTTAGCAAGGCCTGCCGCGACGATATTTTTAGCTATCCAGCGCGCCGCGTAAAGACCGCTGCGATCGACTTTGGTGTAGTCCTTGCTGCTTTGCGCGCCGCCGCCTATCGGGCTATATCCGCCAAAGCTATCTACGATGAGCTTGCGACCCGTTAGCCCGCTGTCGTGAAGCGAGCTGTGATTTACATATCGGCCGGTCGGGTTGATGTAGATGAGCGTTTTACTTTTATCGTAAAGACCCTTTGGCAAGCCCGCATCGTCGATGAGAGTTTGTACTAGAGCGCGTAGCTCTTCTATCTTCATCGTCTCGACGCAAGGCGCCGAAACAACGATAGTGTGGATGCTTTGAGGCTTGCAGCTTTCAAAGTTATCCTTCGTGCCGTAGTCTACGGTGACCTGGGTTTTGATATCGACGCCCAGTTTATCGGGATTAGCTTTGGCAAATTTATAAACCTTATCGCAAAGCATTCTAGCGTAGGTTATGGCTGCCGGCATATATTCGTTCGCTTCGCAGCTAGCAAAGCCAAACATTATGCCCTGATCCCCTGCGCCTATCTCGCCGCCTTCTTGATCAACGCCTTGATTTATATCGGTACTTTGCTGATTTACGCAGACTTTTATCTCGATGTCGTCTGGATGCAGGCACTGCTCTTTAGTAAATTTAGACTTGCCGTCGTAGCCGATTTTAGCCAGCGCGTTTTTAACGATACTCTCGTAGTCTTTGAAACTTAACTTAACCTTAGAGTTTATCTCGCCGCCTATTATAATGTTTTTACCCGCGACGAAAACCTCGCTAGCGACGCGGCCGTTTGGATCTTGCATTAGGATCGTATCGACGATACTGTCGGCAATGATGTCGGCGCATTTATCCGGGTGACCCGGGCTCACAACCTCTGAAGTAAATAAATACATACTTTTCCTTTATGAAAATTAATCTCGCAATTGTAACATTTCATAATAAAATTCAAATTAATCTCGCTCAAAGCTTGTAAATTCCGCGTAAATTCGGCTATAATCCTAAACTAAAATTAAATTTTAAGGCAAGGACACTAGAATGTTTAGCAAACTAGCAAAAAGGTTCGCCGACGGAAATTTGATCGTTCAAATTTTAATCGGCATAGCTCTAGGCGCCGTTATCGGCTTTTGGACGCACTATCAGGCGGCTCCTTATAACGAACTAATCGCAAAAGGCGTGAGCGACGCAGCGCAGCTAGCCGCAGCAAAAAAAGATCTAACCGATGTAGCAAATTCCGTCGCAAACTCTATCGCCGTCTTGGGTAATCTATTCGTCGGCGCGCTTAAAGCTATCGCGCCTATCCTAGTTTTCGTACTGGTAGCGACATCTATCATCGTAAAGGAATTCGGCCACGCAAAAGGCATGCAAAAGGTAGTTACGCTTTACCTAGTCGGCACGTTTTTAGCTGCCGTAGTTGCGGTCGTAGCAAGCTTTCTTTTCCCGATGGAGCTCGTGCTAAAAGGCGTCGAGAGCGCAAATATGAGCGCCCCGCAAGGCATCGTCGATGTCCTAAAAGACCTCATCTTTAAGATGGTTCAAAACCCTATCACCGCGCTTTCTACGGGCAACTACATCGGCATCATCACTTGGGCCGTTGGCGGCGGTATCGCGATGAGATTTTGCACGCAAGAAACCAAAAAAGTATTTCAAGACGTTAGCGACGGCGTGACTAAAATCGTTAGATTTATCATCCGCCTCGCGCCGTTTGGTATCTTTGGCCTAGTTACTATCAGCATCCACGAGACGGGCTTTGAGGCGCTTGCGGGCTACCTAAAACTAATCCTCGTTCTAGTAGGCGCGATGGCCTTCGTTTCCTTCGTCGTTTACCCTGCGATGGTGTTTGCGGTTACCAAGAAAAACCCTTATCCGCTCGTGATGACTTGCGTGAGAGAGAGCGCGGTTACGGCGTTTTTCACCCGTAGCTCGGCGGCAAACATCCCGGTAAATATGGCGCTTTGTAAAAAGCTAGGACTAAAAGAGGAGCTCTACTCGATCTCTATCCCGCTAGGAGCTACTATAAACATGGGCGGCGCAGCCGTAACTATCGGCATCTTGGCGCTTGCGGCGGTAAATTCGATCCCATCTATCACGGTAGATTTTGGCGATGCTTTGCTGCTTTGCTTTATCTCGGCTCTTGGCGCGTGCGGAGCTTCAGGCGTCGCGGGCGGTTCGCTACTACTCGTGCCGCTTGCTTGCGCGCTATTTGGTATCGGTAACGATATCGCGATGCAGGTTGTCGGCGTAGGATTTATCATCGGCGTGATCCAAGACTCGGTAGAAACAGCCGTAAATAGCGCCTCAGACGTGCTTTTCACAGCCGTAGCTTCAGAGACTATAGAGTAAATTTAAGGCAACAAAATGAACGTTTGGGACTTAACCCCGCTTTTTAAAAGCGAAAAAGAGCTCGAGATTTCGGCTCTTTCGCTACAAAGCGAATGCGAAAAATTTGAAGCAAAATATTCGGATAAATTTTTAAATTTAAGCGACGAGGAGTTTTTAAACGCGCTTAACGAGTATGAAAATTTACTAGAAAACATCGCTCGCGTGCAAATTTACGTGAGCCTGGTCTTTTCAAAAGACACCTCAAAGGGCGCGTTTTACGCCAAATTTGACGAGCTTAGCTCAAAAGCGCAAAATCATCTGCTCTTTTTCGAGCTTAAATTTAACGAATTTGACGAAGCCAGACAAAACAAAATCATCGCTAAAAGCCAAAGACTAGACTACTATCTAGATAGTATAGCAAAAGAAAAAGCCCACCAGCTAAGCCTAAAAGAGGAGCAAATTTTACTCCGCACGGCAAACACGGGCGCGGAGGGCTTCTCGCGGCTTTTTGACGAGACGCTAAGCACGCTTAAGTTTAAATTTAAAGGCAAAATGTTAGGCGAAGAGGAAATTTTATCCAAGCTTCACAGCCCAGACCGAGCCGAGCGAAAAGCGGCCGCAAAGAGCCTCTCAGACGGTCTTGCGCCGCAGCAGCATCTGCTTAGCTACATCTATAATATGATAAAAACCAGCTTAAAAACTAGCTGCGAGCTGAGGAAATTTGATCTGCCAGAAAGTCCGCGACATTTTTCAAACCAAACAACCAAAGCTAGCGTGGATGCGCTCATAAAGGCCGCCGAGACGAGCTTTGATCTGCCGATTAAATTTTACGAGAAAAAGCGCAAAATTTTAGGCTTTAAAAAGCTCTACGACTACGATAGATACGCGCCGCTGGGCGAAAGCAAGAGCGTTTATAAATTTGAAGAGTGCAAAAAAATCGTACTTGAGACCTTTACCAAATTTAGCCCTAAATTCGGCGAGATAGCCGCTCGCGCGTTTAAAGAGGGCTGGATCGACGTATATCCGGCTGAAAATAAACGAGGCGGCGCATTTTCTCAATCAGGCGTCGCAAAGGCTCATCCTTACGTACTTTTAAATCACACCGACGAGAGGCGGGATCTTTTTACCCTAGCGCACGAGCTAGGCCACGCCGCGCATCAAAATCTAGCCTATGAAAGCGTAGGATTTCTAAACGCCGACACGCCGCTAACTACGGCGGAGACGGCATCGGTCTTTTGCGAGATGCTGGTTTTCGATCATGTCAAAGATACGCTAAAAGGCAAAGAAAAAATCGCCCTGCTTGCGGGCAAGATCGAGGATATCTTCGCCACGCTCTACCGCCAGATAAACTTCACGACCTTTGAGCGCCGAGTTCACGCGCATGACGGCGAGATCAGCGCCGAGGAGCTAAATAAAATTTGGCTCGAAGAGAGCGCCAAAATGTTCGGGCAAAGCGTCGAGCTAAACGACTATTATAAAATTTGGTGGAGCTATATCCCGCACTTTATCCACACGCCGTTTTACTGCTACGCCTACTCGTACGCACAGCTTTTGGTGCTGGCGATTTTTGGGCTTTATAAAAGCGGCAAATGCGAAAATTTCGTCCAAATTTACACCGAGTTTTTAAGCGCGGGCGGCTCGCGCTCGCCAAAAGAGCTAGTCGGGATGTTCGGCTTTGATATAGAGGACGCGGCGTTTTGGCAGATCGGTATAAACGAGATTAGAAAGCTAGTGGAGGAGTTTTGCCAGGAGGCGTAGCGAACGCAAATTTGACGCGCTTTGGGGAGTAAATTTAAAAGCGCGGCCAAATTTGACTAGCAGAACCGAGCATAAGGCGACAAATTTGACGCTAAATTTTGCGTTTATTTGAAGCCAAATTCGGCGCGGCGACGGGCGGCAAAATTTAAAAAGGCACAAAAAGGAGGTAAAATGCTTGATGAGATTTTAGACGACGAGAGATTTGCGGCGATGATGAAGGAGCACGTTTTTGAGTGCGTGGAGTATCTGTTAAAAAACGACCGCTCCTTTTCGGCAATGGCCAACCTTGATCTAGTTAAATTTAACCCCGAGCTGCCGGAGTATATTAAGAGCACTTTTACGGCGCCCGTTATCGTCTTTACGCTTGCTGGCTACACCTTTAGCAGCGCCAAACTCACGCCAGAGGAGCTAAGCTTCGAGGCGGGTTTTGGTAAGGAAAATTTCGCCAGCATCGTTAGCTTTCCGCTTGGAGCTATCGTGCAAATTTTGGTGGAAAACAGCCCGATTTTGGTAAATTTTTCTATTTACAAATCTCAAAAAAATCAGCTTGAAAAGTCGATGTCGGCGTTAATGTCAAACCCAAACAATAAAGATCTATTTAAAAAGTGAGCAAACTTTTACCCGCCGTTTTGCTCGCGCTATTTTTTATAGGTTTACTTTTATACGCTTTTCCTTCATTCAGGCCGGGCGATATTAGTTTTGCCAAAATAGGCGGCTTTATAGCGCTTACTACGCTTTGCGTATGTATTTTGACGGACACGGATTTTGTCTTAAATTTACTAAATTTACTTAAGCAAAATATTATCCTATTTACAGCGATTTTGTTGATATCAATATTCTTATTCCTTAATATAAAAAATTGATTTATAATTTTTAAACTAAAGGGCTGTTTTTCACACTTTTGCGATAAAAAAAAATGGTGAGGATAAACCCCACCACTTATATTTTATTCTGTGTCTGC
>NZ_CALINL010000228.1 GCF_938045225.1 uncultured Campylobacter sp. | reverse complement strand
CCAACTCGCAGCAAGAAGGGATGGTTTTGAGTCTTATGTCAAACCCTTCGCTAGAGCCAAATTGTAAAATTTGGAGTAGATAAATAATCACTCACGACAGAACTCGGCTTATCGCCATGCCTCTTACTACTTTTATTTCGTTAAATTTAGCTAGCTTAGATTTTTTAAATTCGTGGGTTTGATTGCGATAAACTGCTATCTTGACGGCATGTTTTGCGAGGTTTGGGCAAATTAAAGCTGAGGTTTGCGGCGATTAAGCGGTGAAGTGAAATTTTGTCAAATTTGACGGCTGCGGACAGGGTTTAAATTTGAAACGGTGTAAGGCGCGTTTTTGGAGCCTAAATATCCCAAATTTCTAAAATTTGCGGACATAGAGTGCTAACGGCTAGCTTAAATTTAGATTTTTGTTCGTCGTTTGGATCGTTTATGGTTTCAAATTTTCCAAACATCTCGGCGATCTCAAGCCAGCCTATTATATCCAGATCAAATTTAACCAAATTTGATGCGCAAAGATAACCCGCGTCGTGGTCGTAAAAAGCGACCTTGCCGTCATTTAAGTAGGCTAGCCAAAGATCGCCCGTGCCCGTATCGGCAAAGATATAAAACTCTCGCAATATCTCGCTCTCGCCTTCAAAGACAAACCTCGCTTCATCGTTAAATTTAACTAGCTCGTACTCCTTTAGCACTCTAAAGTCGCCCGCTATCTCCGCGCCGAGTCTATTTTTTAAAGCGTTCTTTATAGCGTTTTCCGTCATATCTTTGCCTTTGCGGGATAAAATTTAGAAGGGAATTTGAGATAAAAAGCGCCGTAAATTTAAGAAATTATTTACGACGCTATATATTTTTTTACGTTTTTTAGCTTTTCTAGCTCTTTGCCTAGCTTTGCTTTATTTTCTTGGATCAAATTTATCGCTGCACCCAGAAGCTCCTGAGCTTGCAGGGCGTCCTCTAGGCTGTCAAATTTACTAGGAGTCTCGCCCGCTAGCGCCGCGATAGCCTCCGCGTCATCGTTAGCGACGGCGATTTTGAGCTCATCCAGCCACATCGGCTTGCCCCGCGCCAGTCGTCTCTTTCCATGCTTCAAGCAGCTGTTTGGTTACGCTCACGACCTCGTTTAGGCTCTGCTCGTCGTTGTTTATATTTGCCATGGCTAGTAGCTGGATCTGCCTCGTATAAAGCCCGCTTAGATAGTGCGCGATGCTACCTTGGTTGTAGTCTAGCGAGTTTAAAAGCTCGATAAAGATAGCGTTCGTGCGATTTATGAAATATACTTTTTTCTCTACGTCGTTATCTTGCATTGCTTTTCTAGCTCTAAAAATAAATCTCAAAACGCCCTCGTAAAGCATCTCGATGAGCTTAGTAGGCGACTCGATGCCGCCTACCGCGTTTTGCGAATACGCCGCGTGTGCAGTGTTGTATTGCATAAATTTACCTTTATTTTTTATTATATTCGGCTTCGATCATCGATTTTAGCGACGAAAATTCGCTATTTAGCTTGCTGATGATCTTATCGTATGCTAAAAATCGCTCTTCCATCGTGGCGTACTTTGCGTCTAGTGACTTTTGCGTCTTTTCTTTTTCCGAGTCCAGCGACTTTTTCTCGTCAATCAGGCTTTGGTTATACTTGGTTAAAGAGCCGTCTTTTGAGTTAATCAGTCTATCTACGGCTTTTTTAGCCGATGCAAATATCCCGTTTACGGTCGTGTTTTTCGGCGTTACGGTTGATTCACTAAAGCCCACGGCGTTTAGCGCCGCGGCAGAACCCTTTATGCTTATCGCCGTACCGTTTGTAGTTTTTAGCGATATGCCGTCTTCGTTTGCGGTTAGAGTCGCTTGTATGCCCGATATCCCGGCGTCGTTTATAGCTTTTAGTAGCGCTAGCGCGTTTTGCTTTGCCGAATTTGACGCAGGCGTAGCGGCTAAATTTATCTTTTTGCCGTTTATCACTAGATCGTCGCCGCCGATAGTGAGCGCGCCGCTATCTACCGGTTTTGAGCTAAGGACTTGAGCCGTACCGTAAGTGGTGCCGCCGGCAAATATCTTTTGCACGCTTTGCAAATCCTCATCTAGTTTTTTGCCGAGTTTTGAGCTATCTAGCTCTAGCAGGCCTTCTTTATTTAGGCTTAGACCGTAGTCGGCTAAATTTGCCGTCTTTGTTACGTTATCTTTCGTGTAGGTCTGATTGCCGAATAAAATTTTATTTAGCGTCGATTTTATCGTATTTATCTCGCTTACACCCTGGAATGTACCAGATTTTTTAGTGTCCGAATCATAATCTGTAGCGACTTTTAGGTTGTTTACGAGATTGTTATACGCCGTTACCATGCTTTGCATGCTCTCTTTTATTGCGCTCGTATCCTCTTTGACGCTAAAAGTCGTCTTGCCCGTATCTTTTAGTTTTATCGTCATTCCCAAATTTAGATCTTTTACCTCGTTGCCGCTTCGCTTTATCGTGATGCCGTTATATACGAACTCGGCGTCTTGCGCGGTTGAGATTTTATTGTTTGCGATGTTTGCGCTATCCCAGCCTAATTTTTGCAAAACGTCGTCCGCGCCGGTTAGGGCCGTACCGTCACTATTGACATTTGTTATCTCGACTTTATTTTCTGCGCCGGTTTCTTTGGACTGCAATATGAGCTGATACGGATCTTCGCCGCCAACCTTCATCGCTTTTGCCGAGACGGCGCCGTTTGTGACCTCGTTGATCTTATCGGCTAGCTCTTCTAGCGTAGTGGAGTTTTTAACCTCAATTTTATAGGTTTGGTCTCCGACTTTTATACCAAAGGTTCCGTTTTTGCCGATAAACGAGCTTGAGGTGGCAAATTTGGTGCTTTGATAAACGTCTTTTTTAGCTAGTTGTTTTACGTCTACCTCGATATCTTGCACCGCGACGCCAGCACTTACGCTTATATCGGCGCTTTTGCCGTCCGAGCTAGTCGTTCTTTTTTGATACGAGCTATCGTCTGCTAGGGTTGAAACCGAAGAGCGAAAGGTGCCAATCAGCGTTTTTAGAGCGGTTAGATCTTTTTGTTTTGTCGCGTTTGCCGTGATTTTAGCGGTTACTGGTTTTATCTGGCCCGCTTCGTCGGCGGCTTTTAGCTTATCTATAACGTCTTGCGTTAAAACTTGGCTACCAAAGCCAAGCGAAGAAACTTTACCTAGTGCCATTTTTAGCTCTCCTT
>NZ_CALINL010000227.1 GCF_938045225.1 uncultured Campylobacter sp. | reverse complement strand
GCACGATTTCGAAACTACTCAAATCGTCGTTAATCCAATCGTAAAAAGCGAACACGGCGGCAGCTTCATCACTCCAAATAGCGAATACGTCATCGAAGCGGCGCAGTACGCGGCTCCGCTAGATGACGGCTACCACTCGATGGACGAATACGAAGCGGTTTTCCGCGGCGCGGTAACGTTTTGGAAATTCGACTATCCAAAAGGCAAGATAGACGAGAAAGCATCCTTCTCGCTCGAGCTTCCTCCGTACTGGCAAGACCTAAGCGACGCCGGTAAGGGCGAGAGCTTTGGTTGGGCGTTTACAAACTCGATAAACTCCGAGATGTATACGGGCGGTATCGAAAAGGGCTTGCCTCCGTTTGAAGCGGGCGCGAGTAGAAACGACACGGACTATTTGCACGTTTATAACTGGCAAATTTTAGAAAAACTAGCTCAGGATAAGAAAAACTACATGGAGATAAACGGCCATAGAGTAGTTACCATAGACGCCGCAGTTAAAGCCGGCGCGCTATTTTTGATCCCTGAGCCAAAGAGCCCGCACGGCGTAGACGTCACTCCTGACGGCCGTTATATCGTTATCGGCGGCAAGCTAGATACTCACGCGACGGTTTATGATTTTAAAAAGATTAAAAATTTGATCGACAAAAAAGAGTTCGCCGGCACCGATCCGTACGGCATCCCAGTGCTTGATATGGCAAAGAGTTTGCAAGGACAGGTCGAGCTTGGCCTTGGACCTCTGCACAACTCTTTTGACGAGAAAGATGGCATCATCTATACCTCTCTTTACGTCGATAGCCAGATCGTGAAATGGGACTATAAAAATCTAAAAGTCCTAGATAGGATCAACGTCCACTATAACATCGGACACCTTGATACTATGGAGGGTAAGTCATCAAAACCTAAGGGTAAATACGCTATCGCTCTTGATAAACTTTCGATCGATCGATTTAATCCCGTAGGCCCTCTTCACCCGCAAAACCACCAGCTAATCGACATAGCCGGCTCAAAAATGGAGCTTTTATACGATATGCCGATACCTCTAGGCGAACCTCACGACGTAGTTTCGATTGCGGCTAGCAAGTTAAAACCGGCTACCACCTACGCCATGGGAACAAACTCTCGCACCGGCAAAGAAAGTCCGTTCGTAACTCTTGCCGGACAAGAGAGGATCGAGCGCAACGGTAAAAACGTAACCGTCTACGCCACGATGATCAGAAGCCACATCAACCCTGAGCATATCGAGGTAAATAAAGGCGACAACGTAACCATCCACCTAACAAACCTAGAGCGCGCCCAGGACGAGACGCACGGCTTTACCGTGGATCTTTACAACATCCACGCCTCTTTAGAGCCGGGTAAAACAGCGACCGTAAATTTCGTAGCGAACGAAGAGGGCGTATTCCCTTACTACTGCACCGAATTTTGCTCTGCACTGCACCTTGAGATGATGGGTTACTTGCTAGTTAAAGATCCGAACAAAAAATACGAATCTGCCAAAGTAAGCAAGCTAAAAGCCCTAAGCCCGGAAGCTCTAAAAGCAGAATACGATAAAGTAATCGCTACAAACAAAGCTACCGACGAGGTTATCCAAAGCGTAGTGGCTTACTTAAAAGAGAAGCATTACGAAAAATATCCTAAGGTAAAAGAGCTAGTTACCGACGCGCTGGATCAGTACGGCAAAATCCCTGAAGTAAAAGCAAAAGCCGACGAAGCCTACAAAAAAGGAGACGTAAACGGCGCGATACTATGGGAGTACCAAGTATGGCAGTATATGGTTAAAACCGCAGACGTCGGCCTAAGAGCTAAAAACAACCTAGCTAAAGAGATCGCCACGCCTATGAGCCCGGCTGCTGCCAAAGGCGAGGAAGCCTATCTAAAAGGCGGTTGTAACGGTTGCCACGTCATCGGTCAGGTTAGCTCAGGTCCAGATCTAACCGGCGTTCTTTTGCGCCACGAAAACGGCGAGAAATGGGTGTTTGACTTTATCAAAGATCCGTCTAAATTTTACGGCGACGAGTATATCAAGTCTATGATCGATTACTTTAACCTAAGAATGCCTAATCAGCACATGAGCGATCAAGAGATCAAAGATATCATCGAATATCTAAAATGGATCGACGAAAACGCGGGAATGTAATCCAAATTTGATTCGGGCTTAGCGGTCCGAATCAGTCCGCTAAATTTGAGGCTCGGCGCGCATAACCCGAGCCTCCTACGTTAAATTTAAAAAGCGTTTTGTGAAAAATTTTTTAAATTTAATAAAGGAGAAACGATGAAGAAGTATCAAATTTACACTATTATCGCGTTAGTCTTGATGACCGTTTGTTTTACGATCCCGGTGCTGGGCTTTTTCGGAGCCAAGGCTAAAATCGCCGCAGGCGAGCCGCTTGCAGGATATTCGTATAAAATTTACGACCTTTACACCTCGTTTCAGTACAAAAATCACTTGATGCCAGATGACGTAACAAGCGATCTTCATAAGATGATCGAGCAAAAAGCAGAGATCGGCACACCATCTTTTCCTATCTGGTACGTCGCGCTTGAAGCGCCAAACTACCCAAAAGACGCCTTTCCAGACGGTATCCCGGTTTATTTTCACGTTGACGGATACAGCGGCGACGTGCACGAGATGAACACCATAAACCACTACATCGGCATGTATCCTATGGAGCATGGCGGAAATTTAGAGCGAGCTATCGCGCCTTATTATCTACTCATCGCTACACTTTGCATGCTTGCGTTTTTATACTATGACGGTAAATTTAACTCACTTCTCATGGTGCCAACCATCATTGCACCTGTGCTATTTATGAGCGCATTTGTGGGCTGGCTATACTGGTATGGACACAACATGCAAGAGTGGGGCGCCTTTAAAATCAAGCCATTTATGCCAACCGTTTTAGGCGATGGTAGTGTGGCGCACTTTACAACGCACTCATACCCAACTATCGGCTTTTGGGTGATGATGGTGATGAGCGTGCTTTGCATACTTGCGGTATTTTCAAAGAAAAAAGAGCTAAATGCGTAAATTTTCTAAATTTGCCCTTGTCTTTTTGCCACTTTTTGGCTTTGCAAACGTCCTTCAAGATGCGATAAACAACGCTAGCCCTGGCGATGTGATAAAGCTGGGGGATGCTATTTATGAAGGAAATATAATCATTTCTAAGCCTCTTAGCATCATCG
>NZ_CALINL010000226.1 GCF_938045225.1 uncultured Campylobacter sp. | reverse complement strand
TAAATTTGGCGACGGGAGTTACCATGTAGGTAATGACCGAGCCAAATTTAAAAGCCTCTGCTTGCAGTTGCGACCGCAAGGAAAGCAAAGCGAAGTATAGAGCAAAAAGCCGCCGCTCAAGTTTTAAAAACTAGAGTGGAAGCTAATGAACACCGCCCTCCCCGGCGCATGCACCACCGCAGGATCTAGCGCCCCTACGTGCTCGCCGCTGATAAACTCGGCGTAATCTTTGTCAAAGATATTTGTCACGCCCAGCCTCACGCCCCAGCTGTTTTTAAACTCAAATCCGCCGTAAACGTCCATCGTCGTAAAGCTCTTGGCCGCTTCGCGCTTGTCGATGCCAAAGCCGATGGTTTTATCAAAATCTCCCCTATTTTGCTTTGCTACGTAGCGCACTGCGGTTCCGATATTGTAGCTGCCAAAGCTCGCGTAGTCTTTGTAATCAAAGGCCAAATTTGCCTCAAACGGGCGGATCTGATAGAGCGGTCTGCCGTCGGTTTTGTTTTGTCCGTAGTTGTAAAATAACGAAGTTTTTAGTCCGAAATTTCGCGCGAAATTATACTCGCCGCGCAAATTTACGCTGTAAATCCTAGCGTCGACGTTGCGCGTGATGACGGCGTTTTTATTCATCGGCGCGGCCGCGGTAGAGTGGCGGCGATCGTAGATAACCAGGTCCTGCGCATCGTCTGCGATAAAGTGTCCGCCCACGCTAAAGCTATCCTCGCCCTGGCGCGAGCTCATGTACTCTTTATAAAATTCGCTCTTATAAGTAAAGCCCAAATTTACGCGGTTGTGACGCTCCGGTTTTAGTAGCGGGTTGCTCACCCAGCCGTTATCCAGCGGACCGTAAAGCGTGTTAAATCGCTCCATATTGCCAGGTATGCGCTGCAAGCTCTCAAGCGCCGCGTAGTAGCTATCTAGCTCGTTTGGGGTGAAGTCGTATTTTAGGCTGGCACTTAGGCCGTCTTGCTTGACGCTACCGTCAAAATCATAGCCGTAAACGCTGCGGATAAGCCCTTTTACCGTTCTAAGCGGCGCGGCAGGCGCAAAATAAGGCTCATTTAGCCCCTTTAAATTTGATCTCATCCGGTCGTAGTTTAGAGCTAAACTAAGCTTGTGAAAGTCGTTAAATTTATAGCTTAATGTATCAAAAATCCTCGTTCGTTTATTCGTTACATCTGCAAACCTATAGCCGTTAAAAACCCAGCCGCCGGGCTGTTTTAGATACCTTTTGCCCTCGTGATTATCGTGTTGATAGCTGATGCCTGCGAGATTGTGAAAGTCGCCCAAGTCCGCGTCGTATTTTAGCTCGGCGTCCACGATTTTTCTATCCAGTTCGACCTTGACCGTCTGCGCCGCACTCCTTAGATGATAGTTGTCGGCGTTTCTGCTTACGTCGCGCAGCATTAGCTCGAAATTTAGCGTATTTGATAGATCCTCCGTGCCGATACGAGCGTTAAATTTACCGATGTATCGCTCGGTTTTAACGGCATCCATGAGATGGTGAGGCTGCTTGTCGTCATCGATGTTGTCGTGTACGAGCGTAAATCTAAACTCGCTTAGCTCGCTAGGCACGAAACCCACGACCGCGCTTTGCCCCTGCCTGGCGTAGCCATAGTTCCACTCTCTACCGCCGCCGTCTTTGTAGCGGTTGGCTTTAGAAAAGTTCGCGTTTAAAATCGTGTAGAAATTTGCGCCGCGGTATTTAAAAAGTCCCGAACCGTAAAACGTCCTACCGTAAAATCCGCCCGCGACGTGAAATTTATCCATAGAATTATCAAGCAAATCCGTCACGAAAAAATAATCATCCCTTGGCGCGCGGTCGAATTGATTTTCCGGAAATGCGCTTTGGGCGACATTTGGCGTATATGGTGGCGGAGGCGTAAAATCCTTTACCGGCTTTATGACGTCGGGATTTGCGCCATTTGCGAGCAGCGCCGTCGCAGCCGTAGCCAGACTGATAGCTAATCTCATTTAGTATCCTTTATGATAATTTTGATTTTTTGTATCATAATTATATAGAAAAATATTTGAAAAATTCTTGATTTTCGTTAAGATAAGATTTATAAATTTCGCGCGGCTTGGTTTGTAGACGGCGGCAAATTTGACGCTAGCGAAGTTAAATTTGATAAACGTAAATTTTACGCACCGAGACCCGCACCTTTAAGATGCTAAATTTGATTTGGTTAAATTTGGCGTTATGCATTAAATTTAATCTTTCTTGCTAAGGAGAAAGGGCTTGAATTATATTCTGCTCTGCTTCACGCTTTGCGTTCGCAGCATTTAGGGAAGCAGTTGCGAGCGAAGCTAGCAAAATAGCTCCCTTTGGTGTTCACCTTTCTCTTTACTTTGGGAGAGGAAGGGGTTCTGCTTACGAAGCGTCGCCCCTTCCGCCCCCAACCCTCCACCAACCCCACTGCACGTGAGAGGTGGCGACACTGCTTTGCTCGCGCAAAGCGTCGCAAATTTTAAATTTGAGTTTTTAGAGTGCGGGTCTCGGCAACTCAAATTTAAAATTTGACTTCAAATTTGGACGTAAAAAAGCTAAGGCGAAGTATTTTTGTTCTAGACGAGGCGCTTTTAAATTTGGCGACGGGAGTTACCATGTAGGTAATGACCGAGCCAAATTTAAAAGCAACGAAGTATAGAAGAAAAAGACAAGCCGTTAAGGATAAAAGAAACTAAGTATCTGCGTCGCCGCCTTTTCTTCTATGTATGGGATTATATAACTTGGCGAATAAAGATTCTGGCCGCTTTCGATCTCGAGATTTGTCCTTTGCTCGCTGCCGTTTGCGCGAATCATCACGCTAATATAGGCTCTATACAGATAATAATCGGTCCTGTCGTAAAAATCATCGTCAAATGGGTCGCCAAAAAGCATGCCAAAGCCCATGCTGCGCCTATATCCGTAGCCGCCCCAGCCGTAGCCCATGCTCATATACGCGCGCGGGCGCTCGCGTCGCTCAAAGCGCTGTAAGCTCGCAAAATCGCCCATTATCACGATATCAGCGCTCTTTTGATCCATGCTTTGGGTAAAGCCGTTTTGCAGTAGCTTGTTTCGCACGGTGTTTTCTAGCGTATTTGCGTAGCCCGAGGAGTTTTTAAAGTAAACGTAGACGCTGCGCGAGGCTTTTTTTACGTCGCCGTTGGTGATAAAAATAGGCATCGTGCTTCTAGCGTAAAGCTCGGGCGTACGGGGCTCGCCGCAACCTACGAAAAAAATCGCAAATAGCAAAATAGAGAAAATTTTTAGTTTCATTTCACGTCTCCTTGCTCAAATTTGACCGCCGCAAATTTAACGCGGTCGGGTCAAATTTAGGATCAAATTTAAGCGTATTTTACTACTAAATCTTTACGTTTGAGTAAATTTATAATACCAGCTTGATCTCGTTTTCTAAAGTGGCTTTTGGAGTGAGTCCGATGAAGCGCTTTTTGAGATTACCCTCGCCGTCAAAGACGAAGATCGCAGGCACACCCATCACGCCGCCCACTGCTTTGCTGAAATAATCGACCGAAATTTTATCGCTAATGACGTCGTAGGCGATGCCGTGGTGCTTCACCATGTCGATATCTTTATCAAAGCCAAGGCTGGGTCCAAATATCCCGTAAACGCCGAATTTATCCTTAAGCTCGGAGTAAATTTCATTTACGATCGGAGCTTGCGCTACGCAGGCGCCGCAGGAGGTGCCGAAGAAAAAGAGCATATAGGGCTTGCCGTCCGTTTTGAGCCGTCTGCCCTCTGGAAAATAGTGCGTATCAACGCCCTTTGGCGAGTTTAGGCTGATGTGGTGCTTATCAAAGCCGCTATTTCCGCAGCCCGCTATCATCGCCGCCGTAAAGACTAATAATATATATTTTTTTATCATAATTCTCCCAAATTTAAACCGTCGCAAAGGCGCTTTGACCCTTTGGCTCGCTCGCTAGCCTCTCGCATGCCTCCGCGCGCTCGCCGTCGCTCACGTAGTGGATGTTTTCCATCTTGCCGTGCCTTAGATAGACGATCTTGTCGCCAAACTGCCCAAGATCTGGGTTGTGCGTGATGAGCAGGATTGTTTTGCCCTCGCTTCGCAGCTTTTGAAACAGCTCCAAAACTACGCGCTCGTTTGCTTCATCTAGGTTGCCCGTCGGCTCGTCGGCTATCAAGATATCAGGATCGTTTATCAGGGCGCGCGCGATGCACAGACGCTGCTGCTCGCCGCCGCTAAGCTGACTCGGACGGTGGTCTAGCCTATGTCCTAGCCCCACTCGCTCGAGAGCCTTTTTAGCGTCCTCTTCGTCCACGCTGCTGTGATAGTACTGAGCTATCATCACGTTTTCGACGCAGTTTAGGTAGGGGATGAGGTGAAACTGCTGAAATATCAGCCCGATCTTTTCGCGGCGAAATTTGAGCGTCTCCTCGTCGCTAAGCCTGCTAGCGTCGTCTCCGCCTAGCATGTACGTGCCTGCGGTTGGCTCGTCCATCAGCGAGAGTATATTTACAAGCGTACTTTTGCCGCTACCGCTTGGACCCATTATGCTGACCCACTCGCCGGCGTTTACGTCAAAGGTAATGCTCTCTAGCGCTCTTACTTCGCCGAATCTTTTCTCTATCCCGTTTAATCTTATCGCGTACTGCATATTATTCTCCTCTTAAAATATCGGCCATCTTATTTTCTAGCGCCCGTTTGATCGGATAGATCGAGGCCACGCCCGCAAAAACGAGCGAGATAACCATCGCTATCGGTATACTCATCAATCTAAAATCGATGCTCGAATCAAAAATCGCATAGCCTAAAATTTGCGCTAAGCCGTAGCCTAAAATAGCGCCCGCCAAAGCCGCCGCAAATGCCGTGACGAAGGTCTCGACGCCAAATAAATTTAACACGTTTTTCTTGCTAGCTCCAAGCGCTCTAAGCAGCGCGATCTCCTTTGAGCGCGAGAATAAAATCGCGCTTAGCGTCGTGTTTACGCACATAGAAGTGATGAGCAAAATGACAAAGCTAACAAGCGCCATCAAAAGCTTAATCTTATCCAAAATCAGACCCTCTGATTTTGAAATTTTAGCCACGGGCTTAACCGAAATTTGCTCGTCGCTAAGGCTCTTGCCAAGCTCGCTTATGTAGTCAAATTTACCCGCTACCACGGCTTCTGCATAGTTTAGCGTATTTGGCTCGTTTGCTATCTTTTGCGCTAGAGGTAGCGAGATGATGAGCAGCGAGTCCTCCTTGTCGCCGTCTTGTACGATGCCGCGGATCTTTACCTTTTCGCCCGAATTCGCGCCGATTTGCCTCACTTCGATCGTGTCGCCGACCTTAAAGCCGCTTTGTTTGGCTAGATCGGTGCCGATTAGCGCGTTTCTCTCGTCAAAATCAAGCGTTATGCCCTGTCCCTCTTTGACCTCTAAAAACGGCTTAACCCGCGTTAGATCGCTAAATTTGACGCCCATAGCGATCGCGATCGTTGGGCCTATATTTACCTGAGTGAAAAGATATCCGCTCTGCCCGATTAGCTTGTCGCCTGGGATTTTGGCGATCTTTTCGTTAAATTTAGCCTCGTTTACCGCGTCGATAACGGGGTCTGCGGGGGCAAAAACCACGTTTGCGCCGTAGCTTTTTAGTTCCTTCGTTACTTTTGAGTCGATATCCAGATATACGTTTACAAAGGCCGCCGTCACGCATGCGCCAAGCAAGATAGAGACGATGATGACGCCCACTCTAGCCGCGCCAAAGCGCAGGCTTTTAAAGATAACGTTATAAAAAAAGCCCTTATTTGCGATCATATAGCACCTCCGCAGGCAAGAGTTTAACTACGCTTCTCATCGGCACGAGCGAGCCCGCGATCGAGATAAGAAGCGCAAAAGCGATACTAAGCGGAAGCACGATCCACGCGATGCCGATACCGTAGCCAAAGATACTGTAAGCGATTATGTAGCTTAGCGCGTAGCCCAAAAATGCTCCCAAAATGCCCGCGAAAAACGCCACGACTAGGCTTTCGCTCGCAAAAAGGGCATAAATTTCAAAGTTGCTGGCACCTATGGCTTTTAGCAGGCCTATCTCTTTTTTACGCCTGTAAATTTCGCTAGTCATCAGCGATGTAATGCCGATAGAGGAGACCGCAAGCGCGATGATGCTCACGATGCCCATCAGGCTTTGGATTTTTTTCACAATGTTACTCTCGGCGTCGCTTACTTGCATCATCGCCTTGGCCGCTACGCCCGCGTAGTTCTCCTCGATCTGATAGGCTATGGAGCTAACGTAGGCCGAGCAGTACCACATATCGTATTCGGCGCTATCTAGGTTGTCTAGATTTCGTCTGGCCTTGACGGAGAGGTCGTTTTCGGGGATCGTCATCGCTGAAACCTCGGCTTTTGAGTACTGCCCGGGCTTATTTAGAAGCTCTTGGGCTAGCTTTAGCGAGGTTACGATTTTATAGCTTTCTTCGCCGGCTCCTTTTAGCACGCCCGCGATTTTTACGCTACGACCGTTTAAATTTAGCTCGCCGCCGACGCTCAAATTTCGCTTCGCGGCTAAATTTTCGCCTACGAGTACGTTTTGCATATCGTCATCTTCTATCCATTTGCCATCGACCGCCCAAAAGCCAAATAGCGTTTTAACGCCCGTTTTAAACTCGGGCTCGTCGGCCACGTTTGCAAATTTATCAAACCAAGTGCCAGTGATTTGGTATTTTTCGCCGCTAGCGTCTTTTACCTCGCCGTTTAAAAACGGAGCAAACGCCACGATGTTGTTTCGCCAAAAAATTTCCTTTACCTTATGCAAATCCTCTTCTTTTAGGTAGTTTTGCGATTTTAGCGGAGTGAAATTTTTACCCTCGATCTCGATAGCTAGCGCTTCGCCCTTTGGCAAGACGACGATGTTTGAGCCGTAGCCGCGCAGCTCGCTAGCGATCTGATCGCCGATTTTTAGCGTGATATTTAGCATACAAGCGATCAAAACCGTCGCCAAAAGTATGGTGATAAAGGCCATTCCTTTTTGCACCTTCGAGCCGGTGATCGAGCTTTTTATAAGCCTTAGTTGCATATTTTTCATTTTAAAGTCCCGTTTATATCGACGTATTTTTCAGGGTTGGCTTCAAATTCCGCCTGAGTTTTTTCGTTTTCAAAGAAATACGTCCTGTTGTAGTATAAATAAGATTTCGAGCCGATGTTGCTTACTTTTTTGCGGCTTACCGGATCTAGCACCATCTTTTCGATAACTTTTGAGAAGTAGTTCGCACCGCTTTGGATGGTATCTAGCGTAACGGTTATAAATTTGCCGTCAAATTCAAACGGCATAGGTATCGGGTTGCAGCCGCCCTCTTTGCCGACCGACGGCAAGAATATACGCACATTACAAGAGATACAGATGAGATCGGCATCCTTTTTGATATAGCCCATATCGCCGCATATCGCGCACGCGTCAAAGACGATGATCGGCGATGCGCGGTCGGCGAAGCGGTTTAAGAGGAAAAACCTTATCTCCCTGCCCTCGTCGTTTATGTAGGCGTAGCGGTGAAGTTCGTTGTCGGCGAGTTTTTCGACGTCGAATTTAAACTCGTTATTTACGGGTTCTACAATGATAGGATCAGAGATCTCGGGCGGTTTAGACGCGTGCAAGTCGTAGTAAAGCCCGAAAATCAGAGCAGTGACGACGATAGCTATGCTGCTTTTGGAGTTTGCCGCCATGAAATTTCTAGCCGCGTTGTTAAATCTAAATTTGTTCGAGCCCACGACCGATTTTACGAGCGGAGCCGGGCGTTTTTTGAAATTTATAACCGCCAAAACCAAAACTAAAAAGATGAAAAAATACTGCGCAAACGTCGTATAATAAATACCCTTGGCCACGAGCGAGAGCGCCCACGGATACGTAGGTATCATGCCCACCCGCATAAACTCAAGCCCCGTGTTTGAAAGAGCCTGCACTATCAAAACTGCAAGCGAAAGAAGCGAAAACGTCCATAAGACGTGCTTGCAGAGACACTCTTTTAAATTTGAAACTACGAAAAACAAAATCAGCAAAAGCAAAAACGCAAATATCATCAAAAATAGGCTGATGATAGACTGCGTATCGAGTAGCTCGCCGGCAAATACCGGAAAATTCGCGCCCGCGTGAGCGTAGGTTAGACCGTAGCCCGCACCGAGAGCAAAAAACGTTATCATCTTTGCAGGGTTAAATTTGATAAAAATCCAAAGCGCGCTAACTAGCAAAAACACCAAAGTAGCCGCGTCAAACACCATTTTCACGCCGGCGTCGTGAAGCGTGAGTCTAGCGATCTTAAAAACGACTATGCCCGCTGCGATACCCAAAACCGAGGGTAAAAACAGCGCTTTTAGGCTCTTTTTGTCGTTGTTTAACGCTGCAAAAAAGACAAATCCTAGTAACGATGAGATAACTTGGACGAAATATATAGACATGATCAGCCCTAAAATTTGAGAATTTAAGTGAAATTTAGAGCGGACTCAGCCGCTCTAAGCCCGAATTATTTAGCAGGCGCGCCTGTGTATTGGAATTTATAAGTCGTGGTGAACGGCTCAAACCATTTACCCACGCCCGTTTCTTTATCCGCATGGCGACCGAAGCCTTGTTTTTCAGGATTTTCTATATGAAATTTTAGCTCGTAGTTGCCCACGCCAGCGTCCATTTTTAGGTTAGCGCCGTAGTGAGGGCCGTCTTGAGCGACCATAGGCATAAATGTGCCTTTTTTAACTTTGCCGTTATCTAGGTTTTTTAGCTCGTAATTAACTTTTAGATAAGGGATCCACTCGCCCGCCGCAAAGCCGTTTTTATTTCCCTCGATAGCGTGGATGTCGGCCTCTAGGTGGATGTCGGCTTTGCTCGGAGCTAGGTCGATGCCCTTTGGCTCCATGTCGATCGGCTCTAGATAAACCGCAGCTATCTCCATGCCGTTGATCTCTACCGGATCGCCGATAGGAAACTCGCCCGCTACGGCTACTGTTGCAGCAAGGCTGAATGCCAAAGCTGTTTTAACAAATTTGTTCATGTTCTCTCCTTTAATTGGTTTGTAAATTTATTTTTAAGCTTCGCGGCAACCCGCGAAAGCTAGAAACGTCAAATTTAAGCCTCTTTGGCTTGCTTGTTTTTCATTATGATCACGCCGATGATTAGCGCCGCTACCATGATAGTCTGCGGCACTAAGCTCTCGTAATACGGATAAATGCCCAGCCACTCGATAGTCGGGAAGCCTTCGATCTTAGTCGGAACGAAAATTTTACCTTCGACGAACTCCATAAGCCCCTTGCCCACAAACACGATCGACATATAAAAAATGATCGCCGAAGTGACCAAGAAAAACGGCTTGATCGGGATTTTGATAGCAAAAACTTTAAACACGTAGTAAGTAACTAGCAAGACGACGAGTCCTACTACAAATCCCAAAGCTATCATCGAGTAGCCTGCGCTATCTTTAGCGTCAAAAATCAGCGCCTGATAGAAAAGCACGGTCTCCGCGCCCTCTCTAAATACGGCTAAAAATACCGTCCACCAAAGCGCCTTAGCAGAGCCTGCGGATATCGACTCGCTGACGTGGCTTTGGATATATTTGCTCCATTTTTTCGCGCCCGCATTTGAAAGTAGCCAAAAACCGACGTAAAAGAGCAGTCCCACGGCGATAAGCATCACCGCGCCCTCCATCACCTCTCTTTTTTGACCAGCAGCGCCGGCAAATATCAAATTCATAATCCACGCCATAACAAAGCTTAGCACGACCGCTACGCCAAGCGAGCTGTAAACGATACTCATGCGCTTTTCGTTGCCGGTTTTTAGCAGATACGCCACGACGGCCGCCACGATGATAAGCGCCTCAAATCCCTCGCGCAGTATGACCGTAAGCGCGTAAACAAATAGCGCCCAAGGCGAGCTACTGCCGCTTGTTTTTTCTAGCGCAGCGTCTAAATTTGCGCCCAGATTATCGGCTGCTTGCTGGAGTCTCTCGACGCTCACGCCCGCTTTCATCAGCGCGACTACTTCGCCGAAATTTCCTTCTATCTTAGTTTTTAGACCGACGTCTATCGCGCCTACTTTATTTTCCATGCCGCTACCTTCGAACTCGTCGAAGTAAATATCCTGCGCATCGCTCATAGCTTTATCTACGTCTTTTGCGGCGTAAAGTTTGATCGCATCGGCGATTTTTGCCTTTATATTTGCAACGACGGGCGCAAAATCAGTAGCCGCGTCATCCTCGGCGCTATCAGGCAAAACTACGTTGGTAGCTAGCGAGCCCGAGTCCATAGGTAGCTTGGCGACGTTTTCGTATATCAGCGCATCAAGCTCTTCCAAATTTGACTTTAGTACGTCGGCGGCTACATCGTTGTTTATCGCTATTATCGCCGAACCCATGCGTTTTTGGATGTCGCCGTCGATACCCTGACCGCCGTTTATAAATCTACGAATGGCCTCTTCTAGCTTCGTGTTTCGATATAGCTCAAATTTAGCTTTGTTGTTTATCTGCTGTTTTGCTGCGTCTTTATCGCCCTTTTCATAGGCCGCGGCCGCAGCGCTAAGGGCTGTTTTTATATCGTTATAAACCACTTGCCAGTGCGGCTCGATAGCGGCGCTACTTGCAGGCTGCGCCGTAGTTTGGCTAGCCTCAGTAGCCTTAGCGGTCTGTGCGGCGTCCGCGTTTTTAGGATCGGAGTACTCGCCCACTAGCTTGTGACCGGTGTTTATGACAGGCAAAACCTCATCCATCTCTTTGTTTAGATCGTCCATTATCGCTTGTATCTCTTCGACTGGCTTTTTGGCGACGATGGCTTTTCTTATATCGCCAAATTGCTTCTCCATCGCATAGGCTTTTTTCTGTCCTAAATTTATCCTTATGCCAGCTTCTATATTTTCAAAATGCCCAAAATACGCGTTTTGCGTGGTGGTTTTGGCTTCGTCGATCTTGCCGTCCTTGTACTGCTGCATGATACTTACGAATGAATCTTTTATGCTCTGTATCTCGGGGCCATAGTCGGCGTCCTGTGCATTTAGCATAAAGGGGATAAACAAAGCAAGTATAAATTTCAAAAATTTGCTCATAAGAACTCCGATAAAATATGTTTTAATCCCCCATTTTACCATTTTAAAACTTTAGCGAAAATAAAAACGGCTATCAAGTATCAATCTTATCAAGAAGCTATATTTTTTGATTATCAGATTGATTCTACTTTGAAATTTAAGTAAATTTAATGGGTAAAATTTGAAAGAAAATTCGGGAGCGAGCTGCCCCCGAATTTGAGTTAGATAGTAGTACCCGCTTGTCTTAGCATAACGCGTTTGCGATATACATTTGAAACTTCGGCTGCGTCGCCCACAAGTAGAGCGTTCGTAGCGCAAACGGCGGCACACATCGGCACTTTGCCTTCAGACATTCTATTTTGTCCGTATAGCTCTCGCTCCTCATGAGAGTTCGTTTCCTCCGGGCCTCCGGCACACATGGTGCACTTATCCATAGCGCCTTTTATGCCGAATGCTCCGTCTCTAGGGAACTGCGGCGCGCCGAAAGGACATGCGTATAGGCAGTATCCGCAACCGATGCATTTGTTTTTATCGTGAAGCACGATACCGTCGGCTCTGATGTAAAAACAATCAACTGGGCACACCTGCTCGCAAGGAGCGTCGGTGCAGTGTTGGCAGGCTATCGTAGTCGATACTTCCTTGCCCTCTATACCGTCGTTTAGCGTGATGACCTTGCGGCGGTAGAGCCCCACAGGGAGCTCGTGAGCCGAAGAGCAAGCGACCTGGCATCCAAAGCAGCTGATACATCTGTTCGTATCTACGAAAAATTTCATTCTTGCCATCTCTTACTCCTTAGACTCTATTTTCGCCGTATTCGTGGAAGAAGGTGTTAAAGCCCTCTCCGTCGGCTTTTTCTATCCTGCAAAGTCCGGCGTTAAATTCCGAAATTTGAGTAACCGGGTCAAAGCCGTAGTTTGTTACAGTATTAAAGCTCTCGCCGATCGTATAAGGCTTAGTACCCTCAGGATAACGATCCTCTAAGCTCACGCCTTGCATAACGCCCGCAAAGTTATACGGCATACAAATTCTATCCGGCGTAACCATCTGAGTATGATAGCAGCGAACCTTGATCTTAGTGCCTTGCGGAGAGTGGATCCACATCATATCGCGATCTTGGATACCGTATTTTAAGGCAAGCTCAGGGTGGACGTTAGCAAACATCTCAGGCGTGATTGCCGCTAGATACTTGCTCGTTCGCTCTATCATACCAGCACCGCTTAGGTTTACTAGGCGCAATGTGCTAAATACGATAGGGAATTCCTTACTCCAGTCTTTTGCTTGCTGCTCGGATTTATATTTCGTCTCTACGCGGAAATTTCTAGCCTGATCGTCGAAAGTCGGGTATTTTTGTACCAAATCCCAGCGCGGAGAGTGGATAGGCTCGCGGTGTTTAGGGATCGGATCTAGGAATTCCCAAACGATCATTCTAGCCCTTGCATTACCAAACGGCACTACGCCTTTTTCGCGGCATTTTTCCAAGATAAGTCCGCTGTGATCCGTACTCCAAGTGGCTCCCATCAGTCTTTTTTCTTCTTCGGTTAAAGTTATGCCTAGGACTTTTTCGATATTTTCTTTGGTAATTTGCGGATAGCCGCCTTTTACGTCCGATCCTACTAAAGTCGTATCCTCGCTAGCTAGCTGACTAACGCCGTTATGCTCTAAGCCGAAACGATTTCTAAATCCGCAACCGCCCTCTGCGTAAGACTTGCTCATATCATAAAGTATCGGCGTACCAGGGTGTTTTTCGTCCCATGCCGGCCAAGGCTTACCGTAGTATTCGCCTTTTACGTCGCCGCCGATACCCATCAGCGTATCAGGGTCGAAATTTTGCCAGTTAGCCTGATGTCTTCTAAACATCTCGGCTGTTCTACCGGTATAGCCGATAGATTTACCCATGCGAGCTATCTCGTTTGTAGCGTCGTCAGGCCATACAAAGTCATCTTTAACTTGTTTTGGCTCGTGATTAACGGTCGCCATCTTCATGCCTTTTACGTACTCGTCGTAAAAGCCGAATTTTTTAGCAAATAAGAACATGACCTCGTGGTCGGCCTTACTCTCGTAAAGCGGCTCAACGACTTTTGTTCTCCATTGACCAGAGCGGTTAGTCGAGCTTATATGACCTTCGTTTTCAAACGCAGTAGCCACCGGAAGTACGTAAATTCCATCTTTTCTATCTGATAGGATCGCGACTTCGTTTACGAACGGCTCCGCAACTACTAGCATATCTAGCTTGTCGACGGCTTGCTGAATTTTCGTAAGGTGAGCCATAGAGGTGATACCGGTTCCTTGAACCCAAAGAACGCGAAGTTTACCACTGGTATAAGTTTTTTCCTCTTTTAGGACGCCTTGCCACCATTTTGATAGCGACCATCCTTTTTCGTTTCTCCAGTTTCTATCCTCCGGATTTTGCGGATCGTGATAAAAATACTCTTCAAATACGGTATTTTTTACCGGAGCGCCACCCTGTTTCGGCTCTTTGGTAGAAACCGCAAATCGTTTGATAAACTCGTCATAATCAACGCCCCAGCCTTTGCAGTAGTATTTCCACGAGGCGTCTCCTAGTCCGTAATACATAGGAAGAGTGTCTGAAAGGTTACCCATATCGGTAGAGCCCTGAACGTTATCGTGACCGCGGATGATATTACAGCCGCCGCCAGGTTTACCCATATTGCCTAGGATTAGTTGAAGGATAGGTAAAATTCTCGTATTTGACGTGCCTACGGAGTGCTGAGTGATGCCTAGAGCCCAGATAACCGTTCCCGGTTTCGTATGCGCCATTATATTAGCAGCCTCTATGAGTCTATCTACCGGTACGCCGGTAACGTCCGAAGTAAGCTCAGGAGTCCAGTGTTCGGCCTCTTTTCTAACCTCTTCGATACCATAGGTTCTGTTTTCTAAAAATTCTTTATCTTCCCAGCCGTTTTTAAGGATAATGTGAATAAGTCCATAAATAAGAGCCACGTCCGTTCCTGAACGCTGACGCAAGTAAAGATCCGCGTGCGCAGCCGTTTTAGTAAAATTCGGATCCGCTACGATTAATTTTGCGTTGTTTCTATCTTTGGCTTGCAACATATGCTTCATACCGCCGACGGGATTTGCTACAGCCGAATTCGCACCGATACAAAAGATCGCTTTTGAATTTGCCGTCATATCTCCGAAGTGATTCGTCATCGCGCCATAACCCCAAGTATTCGCCACACCGGCGACTGTTGCGCTATGTCAAATGCGTGCTACGTGATCGTTGCTGTTTGTGCCCCAAAACGCCGCAAATTTACGGAAATAGTAGCTCTGCTCGTTATTAAATTTAGCCGAACCCAAGAAAACTACGCTATCAGGACCGTCTTCTTTACGGATTTGTAGCATCTTATCGCCGATTTCGTTTACGGCTTGCTCCCAGCTGATGCGCTCCCATTTTCCGTTTACTTTTTTCATCGGAAATTTGATACGTTGTTTTGATTTCGTAAGGTCGATCTGATCGATTCCCTTAGAGCAGTGCGAACCCTGAGAGATCGGATGGAACATAGCCATATCTTGGCGCACCCATACTCCGTCTTTTACCTCGGCTTCTATACCGCAACCCGCCGAACAAATAGAACAAATCGTTCTAACTTTTTTTGAACCTTCGTAAGGATTTTTTATCTCCTCGTTGGTTGCCTTTCTAAACGTCTCGTTTTCGCCAAATGCCATCGTGCTACCGGCACCAAGAGCGGCAAGCTTTAAAAACGAGCGTCTTCCTATGCGTGAATCACTCATGGTTTTCTCCCTTAGTAAGCGATCTTATAGTAGTATTCCCACTCTTTGCTTTTTTTGTAAAGCACCTCTTTTTTGCTCGACTTGCCGACAACTACGCCGTTGTCGTCAGGAGCAAGCTCATCGCTAGTCGGTTTTGCGATAGCTGCGACGGCCAATACAGTCCCGCCTACCGCGCCGACCTTCAGAGATTTTTTGAGGAAATCTCGTCTTGATCCTTGCATGTTTTCTCCTTATTAATCCCAAATTTGAAATTTTTGAGACGTTTTTAGAAAGATATTGTTCAAATTTTGCATATTTCCTAGGCGTAGTGCGCCTTACAGGCGCGTATTTTAGGGCACTTGCATATTTTAAAATATCACTGTGCAAATTTAGCATATTTTGAGAATAAATGAAGTAAAAATATTTTTTAGTTTTTAACTTTTTAAAGTAACAAAAATTTTTAAAATAAAGGGGGTAAAATTATATGGATTTTTTAAATTCTATAATTGGACAAGTCA
>NZ_CALINL010000225.1 GCF_938045225.1 uncultured Campylobacter sp. | reverse complement strand
TAACTAGATTATCGTCGGCGCTTAATCCAGTGCTTAAACCGTCGTTATCACGCACTAGATAAGTTTCGTTGCCGTATGAGAACGCCCAAACTTTATTAGCAGCGTTAGCAGCGGCGCTAGTTAATACCTTATTTGCAGCCGCCAATAAGCTAGCTTCGCTATCCAAATCAGTTGCAGTATATTTTGCAAAAGCAGTAGCGGTGCCTAGGTCTATCTTATCGCCTCTACCGATATCGGAGATAGTTACGTACTTGCTCGCGGTAGCATCGGTTTTTGCTTCAGCTAAATTAAACGTATCTTTACCTGCTCCGCCGCTTATAACGAATTTTTTACCGCTAGTTAGCTCCGCTCCGATAGCAAATTCTATATAGTCGTCGCCGGCGCCTAGGCTTATATTGATATCGTTTGTTTGAGCCACGTTAATAGTTACCTTGTCGTTTCCGGCAGCGGTTTCTATGCTCTTTAAGCCTTCAGAATTTACCTCTATTTCGGTGGCTGTAGTAGCGCCCTTGATAGTAGTTAATGAGATATTATCAGAGCCCGTACTCAACGCAGTCTTACCGCTAGCATTTGTATAGCCGCTTAGATCGATGGTTTTTAGTCCCATTAAGCCGTTTGTATCTATCGACAAGTCAGAATTTTGACCGGCGCTCTTCAAGCTAGAAGGATTTGTTACGCCGCCTTTTATAGTTAAAGTTTTGACCTGCTCGCCGTAATTGCCCGATGTGATACTTCCCTTGACGTTGGTTAAATTTGCAACGAAATTTACGTCATCCGTATTGGTTGCCCAGTTGCTTATATTTATACCGTACTCGCTTACGGCATCTCCCGCATAACCTTTGATCGTTAAGTTATTGTGAACTTGTATGTATGTAGTGCCGATTATAGGAGCTGTAACGTTAGCCACGTCCATAGTTACGTTTTTACCGCTTACGCTCGTAAATGATGCGGTCTCTAGGTAGGTATTTGTTCCGGTACTTATCATCACATCGCCATACGTTGCCATCACGCCGCCTACGGTCAATGATTTTAGATTATTTACGTTCAAATTTACGCTAGTGCCGCTTATAGCCCCAAATGTTGCTGTAGCGTCATTATCGTTAGTTCTAACGTCGACATTTACTTTACCGAAATTTTTAACGCCGGTAGATGGATCTTCGGCAGATATGGCACCAACCTCTAATCTTTCTTGGCCGATAAACTTGAGCGTTACGTCTTTAGCGGACGAACTCACGTTGCCTACTTTGACCAAAGCGTCTTGTATGCTTGTAGTAGTCGTGATATTTACGTCGCCTCTAGTAGCAGCCGTAGTTCCGCTAGCACTTACATCACCTATCGTTACGGATTTTTGATTTGATACGTTTACGCTTACGTCTTTAGCGCTTGCAGACAGATCTCCGTATGTTAAAACTGCGTCTGTTACGCCGGAAGCGGCACTTGCGCTTACAGCCAAACCTTTAGTCGCTCCGACTATACCTTTGATATTTGTAGTGCTTTGCGCAACGGTAGCTACGGTTTTGATATTAGCAGAACCGCCGACTGCTATGTCGCTACTGCCGGAGCCTAGCTGTAAAACCTTGTATCCGCTAGCCGTTACGTCTAGATTGCCGGTCGCTTTTACAGTGCCGTTGACTTTCACTTCGCCGTCGGTTAAGTCGGCTTTTGAAGTGTGATTTAGGGTTACGTTTCTACCGATAACATAGCTTGAGGTGTTGTTGCCGTAATCTGCCGTAGAGCCTTTTTGCGTAAAGTGCGTAGTCAAATTTACATCGCCTGCAGCATTTATAGCGGCTACATTTAATGTTTTTTGTCCATTAGCGTTTATATTTACGTTGTTAACCGCATATGCGTTCGGACCATCTTTCAAACCGATATTGCCATATACCACGCCGCCGTCTTTCTTGTCTGTAGTGTATGTCAAATTTACGTCTCTAGTGGTGTAGATATAATCGCCTTGGGCTACTACTAAATCCTTCAATCCTTCAGCATTTAAAGTAATATCCTGAACGCCTTGAAGAGGGACCGGAAGGTATGTCTTGTCGCCTAATGTGCCAAGAGTTACGCTAGTATCGTCGCCTGTGCCTTTTAGGTTGATTTTACTGATGCCGCTTAGTTTGTTGCTTAACGTGTAATTTCCCTTTGTCTCTACGTTTAGGGTTTTTAGGTTGTAGGCATTCGTATTATGGCTTCCAGAAGCATTTGACGCATTTATACTAGCTGAAATATAGTTGCCGGTCTTGTTTACTACGTTTAGCGTTTCAAGAGCGACCGCATCGTTTATGGTGCTATAAAAACCACCGCCCGTAGTAGTAGTGTTCTCTAGAGTAAAATTTAGCTCTTTTATAGTATTTGAACTTACATATACGCTAGAAGTACCTTGAGACGCAGGCAAAGCGCTGTCGTTGGCTACTTTGACGTTTAGGCTTTCAGTTCCGTTTGCAGTTATGCTACCGCTGTTGCCTTTTTCTATAACGAAGTCTTTTATGTCGGTACTATTGTTTATCGTTACGTATGTAGAGCTAGTGGCTTTTGCGTTTACTTTCGCTATCTTAGAGTTAAGTATATTTACATTAGCATAACTTCCGTTGATACCTAGCTCGGTTATCTCTTGCGCTCTAGTAAAGTCAAGTACGGAAGCGCTAGTGTTGATATTTAGTACTTCAACGCCGGTCATTTCTACGTGTTGGTTTCCATATATAGCGTCTATGAAATTTACGGTATCTTTGCCTGCTCCGCCGTTGATAGGTATGATGCTTCCGTTAGCTCCGGTTACGTTAAATACGTCGTCTTGTTCGCTACCTTTTATGCTTTGAACATATCCATTAGCTATTACGTTCGCTACTAGTTTGTTGCCTTTATATTCGCTAGCGTCAAAGCTATATAGTCCGTCCGTAGTATTTACCGTTAGATCGGCCGTTCCTTTTATGTGCATAGTCTTTATGCTTGCAACTTGGTCCGGTTGTCTAGTCGTGTTTGAAGTAAATTTAGTTAGCTTGCTAGCTCCTCCTACGGCGTTAATGGTTAGAGCTTCTATATGGTCTCCGTTAACGGTAGTTATGTTTATTCTAGCGTCTTTATCCATGTTTACATTATTTACTACGATTTCCTGGTTATCGTTGCTTCCGGCTAATACGTCCGTGTTGTATATTAGATTAAGTCTTCCAGAGTCAGTATTTCCGCTTAGTTTTAGATCGTTAATAAGAAGTTTTACTTTATTCTCCGGGTTGATAATGTCTATCTTATTCTCGCCGTTTAAAGTAATGCTTTCCATGTTATGGATATATTTAGTGTCAAATCTCAAATCGCCGTTGCTTTTGTTGGTTAAATTTAGATTTTCTATATTTTTAACCTCGCCGGTTCCGATGGTCATTCCGTAGAAGTTGGTGTATAGATCTAGATTTAAAGTATCGTTTCCGCCTTTACCGTCTAGTTTATCGGTAGCTTTAAAGGTAGTTTGTCCGACGGTAGCAGATACGGCTCCGTTAAATACGTCTGATTTGTCGGTTCCGCTTACGTCGTTAGCGCTTGCTGAAAGGTTGTGAATAGTAGGAGCTATAAGAGCGTCTATTTTTGCCTTTTGTTCGTCTAGGTTGGTATTGTTTGTAGTCGCTATTATATCTTGGAATAAAGAGTAGTCGTATGCTCCGCTTTGATCGGCTGGAATGTCGGCTATCTTTTCAGCCATATACTGAGAAATAGCTGTTTTATTTTCAAATACTTTCGCCGCTACCGGATCTGCCGCCTTTGCTATCGCAGAAGTAGCTACTTCAAATAGCTTAGCTACGGTGTCGCCTCTTGAGTTGCCTAGTTGAAGGTGTTTTACCCAGGCATTAATACCGTCTGGATCTTGAGAATAGTCTTTGCCCAAGATATTTTTATAAAGCATTTCTACGAAATCTCTATCGTGATCTATGCTGCCGTTAAAATAAGCTACGGCTGCAGGGGAAGATAGCATATCGTTAGCCATCCGTGCTATCGTGGTATTTGCTCCCGCGTTTACCCATGCGTTAAAGCCCGCGCCTTCTGGGGCACGATTAAATAACGCTACGTAAAGCTGTGCAACTTGTGCTTGTGTTACTGCCA
>NZ_CALINL010000224.1 GCF_938045225.1 uncultured Campylobacter sp. | reverse complement strand
TGGCGGTTTTGAGCATAGGCAGCAGGGTAATATCCAAATGGAAACGGCGTACGCCTAGAACCAAAATACGTGCTGCGAAGAAATCCGCTTCATCAGTAAAAACGTTAGGGCTGCTTTGATAAAGTAGCCAAAGAGGAAGCGCAAGCAGACGCCGCAAAAGAAAAGAAATTTAAACCGATCAAAGCGACGAGTAAAAGCCAAACCTACGTTTACAAGGATATAAAGCGCGAGTTTTTCGAGAAATTTATCAAAGCCGAACAAGAAAAAGGGACAGACGTAACCAAGCTTTTAGATGCTCTAAATAAAATCCGAAGGCTAGATATTAATGTCTAAATTTGAAGGTGGCGGTTGCCGGGATAATTAAAAAAGAAGAATTCGTATATTAGTTCAAATTCGGCTCAAAAATTAGCCGAAACTCCGCGCCGAATTTACCCGTAAAAGCTAAATTTAAACGCTCCGCATTCGGCCTGTCGGCAAATTTACCACACAAAGCCGAATTTGAGCGCAAATCACATCTCGTAGCTATCCTCTTCGTCTTCGTCGCCGTATTCGTAGTCGTTCTCGTCGTAGTTGTAGCTGTATTTTTCGGATCTCTCGTCGTCAAATTCGGAGTATTCCTCCTCTAGATCTTCCTCTTCGTAGTCAAATTCTTCGCTCATTTTCTCTCCTTTAAAATTATTTTTTCACTTCTTCGACGTATAGGCTCTGGCTAGGGAAGGCAAATCCAAGCCCGTTGGCCTCTACGATATTCATTATTTTTAGCATCACGTCCTCTTTGACGGCCAAAAACTCGCCCCAAACTATCGTCTTTGAAAAGCAGTACACGAGGATATTTATCGAGCTATCGGCAAACTCGTCCACGACGACGAATAAATTCGACTTATAGCCCGCCAGATCGTCGATCGAGACGATACCGCGGTCGTACCTGCTAGCCTTTTTCGAGCCCATATCGTCGCCCTTTGCTATGTCCGGATGATCGATTAGCATCTGTTTGATTTCCTCGACGCACTTTTTGATCTGCTCGGTCGTGGCGCTGTATTCTAGTCCGATTAGCATCCTGATGCGTCGTCCCATCTTTCGCCTGCTCCAGTTTCGGATCGGATCGCTAGCTAGCTTGGAGTTTGGTACAAATATAAGGGCGTTGTCAAAGGTTCGCACGGTCGTTTTCCTAAGCCCGATCTCCACGACCGTTCCCTCGATGTCGCCGCACACGATCCAGTCGCCCTGCGAGAACGAGTTGTCAAAGAGCAGCATGACGGAAGCAAAGAAATTCGCCAAGATATCCTTGGTTGCAAGAGCTACCGCAAGGCCGCCGATACCAAGAGAGGCAATGATGGCGCTGACGTTAAATCCAAGCTTGCTAAGCACGATAAGTAGCGCGATAACGAAGATGATGAAATAGATGATCTTTAGGATCAAATTTATCACCTCTTTACGCCCGCTTTTTTTGGTGAGTTCGTTGATGAGTACCATGCCGTAGCCGTTTAGTACGCTAAGTATGAGCCAGGTAACGGCGATGACGAAAGTGATCGCTAGGAAATTTGCAAATTTTATCGGCATAGGAGCCGGATAGTACGCGATCGAGACGCAGATATCTATCGCGTAGGCTATGAGAGTGAGTAGCATCGGACGCTTGATTATCTCGACGATACGCCCTTTCGTATATCTATCCGAATCGTGCTTGACGAAAAATTTCATCAGCACCCACAACGTGAGCCTGCTAAGTAGCGTCGTAAACGAGACGAAGAACAAAAATACGACGAATATAATCGCAGCCTTGCCGACGTTAAATTTACTCGTAAAGGAGGCTTTTTCATTGATAAAATCGATTGCCGTTTTTAAATTTAGCTCCGAGATGATGTAGTTTGACGTGAGTAGCTCGGCGTTATCGCGTAGGTAGTGGAGTATCTCTTCAAGCGTCTTTTTGTGCGCTTCTAGCGCCTCTAGTTCGCTTTTGTGCGCGGCGAGCGCTTCCTCGTTTAGACTATCCTTAAACTCCTTAAACTGTGCGTAAAACTCGGTCTGAAAGCTAAGCAGCGTCTTCTCGACGGCAAGTTTGACGTTTACGGCTTTGCCGCCCTCCTTAAAGATATTTTCCAAATTTAAAAGCGAGGAGTAAAACAGCTCGTCAAGCCGCATGCGCTCGAGCTCGAGCATATTTTTGACGTATAAATTTTGATTGCTAGAGTTTTTTAGCTTTTTGGTTTTCGTCTCTAGCTCTTGCATCTCTTGTTTGAAATTTTGTACCTGCTCCTCGTCGATTTCGATTTGCATGACGAGATAGGGGATCTGCTCGATCAGTTTTTCTTTTTTCTCTAAGACCGTTCTAAAAAGTACGTTTTTATCGGCGGTTTCGTTGTTTTCGGCGGACTGCGCCTTGATAACAGCAATCTGCGCGTTTGCTTCGTTGATTTGATTTACGACGCTTAGGATGTCGGTTGCGTTTAGATCGTCGCTTGCGGTATTTGCGAACAAATTTAAGCTAAAGCACAGCGCAAAAACGGCGGCTAAAATTTTTCTCATTTCTCGACTCCTAGCAGTTTAAAGCTCTTTGTTACGAAGTTGTAGTTGTAAATTTCGCCCGTTTCTATTATGTAGTGCCAGGCGTAAATTTTTAGCTCCTCGTCTTTAAATTTAGCCTTGACGTCGGGATAACTCAGTAAATTTTCAAACGAATTTACAAGGCTTAGGCGCTCGGTTAGCCACTCTCTTTTTGCGATATTATCGCCGAAAAGCTTTTGCACGCGCTTTTTTACGGGTTCTAGCAAATCTAGCCAGCGCTTTACGTTTGGCATTTTGCTAAATTTAGCCTCATCCATCCACAAAGCCGCGCAGCCGCCGCAGTTGCTGTGCCCGCAGATGATGACGTTTTTTACGTTTAGCGATTGCAAGGCGTACTCGATCGCCGAGGTCGTAGCCAAAAACTCCTCGCTTTTGCGGTACGGAGGCACGATGTTTGCTATATTTCGCACGACGACGAGGTCGCCCGGAACCGTGTTTGTTATGAGGCTAGGCACCACGCGCGAGTCGATACAGCCGACAAAAAGAGTGTGCGGCGTCTGTTTCTCGCCCAGGCTTTCAAAAAGCTCCTTATGCTCCAAAAAATCCTCTTCCATAAATTTAACGGCGCCGTCTAAAATTTCTTGCATTGTATTTTCCTGACAATTTTTTAAAATATTATATCAAAAACGTTTCAAACTTCGTTAAAATTTTTTTAAATTGCTTTTTACGCGTCAAATTCAGCGATCTTTTATATTTTATTTACCTATTTTTGGCTAAATTTGCGTCAAAATTTAAAAAGGAGAAAAAATGAGTTTATATGACAGAAACTATGCAAACTCAAGAGAGCACGAGGTTGCGAGCGAATATTCGCAAAGCGCGCTTAGCACGTTTATCAAGCAAACCTATCAGCTTTTCGCGGCTTCGCTTTTAGCCGCCAGCGTAGGAGCTTACGTCGGGCTTTATAGCTCGCTGGGAGCGACGGTAGCGGGCAACTACTGGCTATTTGTGATACTTGAGCTAGGACTTTTGGTCGGTTTAATGTTTGCTAAACGCAAAGCGGGCTTAAATTTGATCCTACTTTTTGCCTTTACTTTCATTAGCGGACTTACGCTTACGCCTATTTTGGGACGCACTTTTGCAATGCCCGGAGGCGCGGCGATAGTGGCTCAAGCCTTTACGCTTACGACGGTAGCGTTCGGCGGACTTAGCGTATTTGCGATGAACACCAAGCGCGACTTTACCGCGTGGGGCAAGATG
>NZ_CALINL010000223.1 GCF_938045225.1 uncultured Campylobacter sp. | reverse complement strand
AAAAGATGTTTAGTATCGTAAATATGGCAAAGATGAAAAAAGTCTCTAGGCTAACTAAAATTCGTCGCTTGGTGCAGCTGATTTTTATCGGCGCGATCGGGCAATGGGCGTATTACGGGATTTTTAGATGCCCTTTTATCGTGCCTTTCGTAAACTGCCAATCCTGTCCGATCGTTACGTGCTGGGGGCGGATCGCGACCGTGTTTTTCGGCTTTTGGCTGTTTATCCCCGTGCTGGTTATTTTCCTCGGGCGCGCGTTTTGCGGCTGGCTTTGCCCGGGCGGATTCGTCAATCAAATGCTGGGCAAATTTGCCGCTTTTAAGCTCAAGCTAAAAAACAATAAGAAGCTACGATATGCGCAAATAGGAATGGTTCTAGCCGTTTTGCTTAGCGCGGGCGTATATTTTATCTACGGCAATCCTCGCGTCATGATCCCCATCCGCACCAGCGACGAGTATCTCAACGCCGTTATCATGTCCTTTAAATTTTCAGATTGGTACTGGGCGGTTCGCACTGCCGTCGTCGTGGCCCTCATCGCCGCATCCTTGATCGTCGCAAATTTATGGTGCCGCTTCGCCTGTCCTAGCGGCGGCATAATGGAGCTGCTGCGTAAAATTTCAATATTTCGCGTTTATAAAACGAGCGCCTGCGATAACTGCAACGCCTGTTTGCGCAAATGCGAAATGGGCACGAGACCGGACGAGATGAACTGCACGAACTGCGGCGATTGTATGGATGTTTGCCACGCGGATGCCATCAAATTCGGAAGGAAAAAAGATTGATGAATTTTTTCGCCAAACCCTCCTTCGACAACCACCCCTGCTTTAGCAAAAAAGCGTCCGCTAGCTACGGGCGCGTGCACCTTCCTGTAGCGCCGCATTGCAATATCCAATGCAATTTTTGCAACCGCATCTACGACTGCGCCAACGAAAATCGCCCCGGCGTAACGGGGAGGGTGCAAAGCCCTGACGAAGCCGCGCTATACGTGGAAAATCTATTTAAATTTAGACAAGATATCTCGGTCATCGGTATCGCAGGGCCCGGAGATCCTATGTGCGATGCCGACAAGACCCTAGCGACCTTTGAAAAATGCAAAGCCCGCTTCCCTCACGCCTTGCTTTGTCTGTCCACAAACGGTCTAGCTCTGCCCGAGCACGTGGATGATATCGTCCGCATCGGCGTGAGCCACGTGACGGTAACCGTTAATGCCGTAACGCCCGAAGTGGGCGGCAAAATTTATGCGTGGGTACGCCACGGAAATAGAATTTACCGCGGCGAAGAGGGCGCTAGAATTCTTCAGGCACGCCAAGAGGAAGGGATCCGCAAGCTAAAAGAAGCCCGCATGATCGTAAAAATTAATACGGTCGTAATCCCCGGCGTCAATATGGATCACGTCCCCCAAATCGCAAAAAAAGCCAAAGAGTGGCAAGCCGATATCATGAACTGCATGGCGATGATCCCCGTGCATGACACCCCTTTTGCAAATATCAAATCGCCCTCAAACGAAGAAATTCGCAACATGCGAAAGCTAATCGGCGGCTCCATTCACCAAATGACTCACTGCAGCAGATGTCGCGCCGACGCGTGCGGTAAGCTTTGCGAAGGATAAGGGCTTTGCGTTACGGCGGGTTTTGTCGGCTTTTTATCTGTCTGTCAAATTTAAATTTATATCGCGGTCGCGATTTTTACGATTTTATTTTCAAATTTCACAAAAGGAGTTAGCATGAAGCTAAAACAGATTTTAAAACTAGGTCGGCGCTTGCCGTTTGTTTAAATTTAGCAAGCGCAGAATCGCTCGAGCAGATCAAAAAAGACGGTGTGATCACTATCGCGACCGAGGGAGTGTATTCGCCGTTTTCGTTTCATAACAAAAAAGACGAGCTGATGGGCTACGACGTAGAAATCGCAAGAGCGGTCGCAGACAAGCTAGGCCTAAAGCCTAAATTTATCGAAGCCTCTTGGGACGCGATGCTAGCGGCATTTGATGCGGGCAAGGCGGACACCGTGTTTAATCAAGTAAGCATCACCGAAGAGCGCAAGAAAAAGTACGACTACTCCTTGCCATACATGACCTCGTACTCGGCAATCATCGTGCACGAGGACAACGACGATATCAAGAGCTTTGCCGATCTAAAGGGCAAGCACTCGACGCACTCGGTAAATAGCATGTGGATACCGACCGTCGAAAAGTACGGCGCAAAACTCGTCGCAGCCGATAACCTAAGCGACCAGATAAATCTCAAATCACGAAGCGTGCCGACGACATGATAGACGACGCTGTGATGTTCTACGACTACAAACAAGCACCCAAAAGCCCCAATAAAGCTGATAGAAGCAGGCGAAGATCCGATGTACACGGCCGCAGTCGTGCATAAAGGCAACATCGAGCTGCTAAACGTCGCAAATAAGGCACTATAGGAGCTACGCGTAGAAGGCAAACTAAAAGAAATATCGATGAAGTATTTTGATAAGGATATTTCGGAATAAACCAAAAAGCAGTGGGCGGGTAAATTTTAAATTTACAAATTTATAATTTATGTAGTCAAATTTATTTTTCAAACTATCTTTTGACATAAATGCATTTTCTAAATACTATTTTTATAACTTTTCTACACAACATAAAACCATAAAACAGGTATTTTGGCGCTAGGAAGTCGTTAAACTAAATTTAGTAAGATTATTTTTGGTTTTATGGATATTTTGTGTAAGACTCGTATAAATTTAAATAATTCAAAAATAAATAAGCAAC
>NZ_CALINL010000222.1 GCF_938045225.1 uncultured Campylobacter sp. | reverse complement strand
TCGACCGTAGTTAAAAATATCGTCGAAAAGTTTCAATAGCCGAAATTTTAGGCTTAATTATTTCGGATTTTGAACCGTTTACCGAGTGGTAGATTACTTTGCCGTCTTTCGTAGCGTAGTATTTTAAGAGTACGCGCTGTAAAGTCGGTTCCGTGCTAGGTACGAACCAGCCGTTGTTAGTGACGGCTATCATTACGTCGAAATCGCCCGAGAAAAGCTCGTCGCGAGTAGCTTCGTAGCAAATCGCGTTTCTTATTTTTACGCCTTCTATCTCGTAGTCGCTAGGCGTTTTTGCGGTGCTAAAGTCTTCGTGTCCGCCGAAAAATATTTTATTTATCAAATCGCGAGCAAAAGCCGGTAGCGGGATCTCCTCTCCAAAAGGCACGAGGATAAATTTATCCATCCGCCGTATCTTGCCGCGGTCAAAGAAAAACGCCGAGTTGTAGTTCGTGCCGTTTTCGCGAGCTAGCGCGCCGGCGACGATAGCGATCTTTTGCGACTTTTCGAGTAGTTCGGAGGTCAAATTTCGCTCGTGCGTCATATAGACGGGAAAGGCGCTCTCAGGCAAAATAACCGCTCTAAATCCTGCGTTTATCGCCTCATCAATGATGGCTAAATTTTGATTTATAAACTCGTTTTTTAGCTGCTTTTGCCACTTTAGCTCTTGTGCGACTTCGGTGTTTGCAAGCTTTGCTTCAAAAGGTAGAGTCTTAAAATTTGGTGTATCGTACTGAACGGCGCAGGCTAAAAGCGCGGCAAAAGCGATAAATTTGAGGCGGTTTTTGACGTAAAACAGGCACAAAATCGCGGCAAAAATAAACGCAAGCGCAAGTAAATTTGGCGCAAATATGCCCGGCACGAAAACGGCTTCTAAATTTAGCCAGTTAAAGCCGAATGGATGGACGTTTGAAACTAGGATAAGCAGCAAAGCCTTTAGCCAAATTTGAGCCGGGATACCTGCTATCAAAAACAGCGCGCCGTAGATGATCCCGATAGCTAAAATTTCAAGCGGGATGAGGTAGCCAAGCTCGTAATAAACGAGGCTAAAGCTGATCCAGTAAAACCATGAAATCCCGACAAAAAATCCTGTCCAAAAAAAGCCGCGGCGGTCAAATTTGAGCAGCAAATAAAAGCCCGCGATCGCAAAAAACGGCGAGATAAAATTTAAAATTTCGCCGCCTAAAAGATCGGCCAGTATAAAATTTGAGATTAAAATCGCGCCGACAAAGGCTTTTATTATAATTTTAGTGCTAAAATAGGGGCTTAAAATTTTTTTTATCAAGGAACCCCATGCAAGAAGGAAATTTCGTAGCTTCATTACTGCCTCTAGTCGTGCTTTTCGCGATATTTTATTTTTTGGTTATCAGACCGCAGCAAAAACAGCAAAAAGCTCATGCCGCGATGCTAGCCGCACTCGAAAAGGGCGACAAGATCATAACTAGCGGCGGACTAATCTGCGAGGTGATAAAACCGGAAGAGGATTTTATCAGAGTTAAGCTTAACGACGACGTAATCGTGCGCGTTTCACGCGAATTCGTCGCGAGAAAAATAGAAAAAACAGAGACGAAAGCAAATGCGTAACGGCAAAATAACGTATAGGCTGATCATCTTTGCTTTGGCTTTGATTTTCGGCATTATTTTTTCCGCGCCGTCTTTTACGGACAAGCTAGGCGGCTCTAAAATCAGTCTAGGTCTTGATTTGCAGGGCGGACTTCATATGCTTCTTGGCGTCGAGACCGAGGAGGCCGTACACTCAAAGATTAAGTCGATAGCCGCTAGCGTGAACTATTTTGCTAAAAAAGAGGACGTTTTGATCGATAGCTTTAAGATTCGCGAGGATAAGGTGGACTTCGAGCTACTCGACGCGGACGAAGCCGCTAAAATCGACGGCATGCTAAAAGATATCAAGGGTCTTAACGTACAAAAAGACGGGCTAAAATACTCGGTCGGTTTAACCGACACCGAGAAGGCCGAGACGATAGAATACGCGATAAATCAAGCGGTCGAAACGATCAGAAACCGCCTTGATCAGTTCGGTCTAGCCGAGCCTACGGTAGCAAGACAGGGCAAGGATAATATCCTAGTCGAGCTTCCTGGTATCAAAACGGCGGCCGACGAGCAGCGAGCACGCGATCTCATCGCAAAAGCCGCGCACCTCCAACTGATGGCCGTCGATGAAAAGCGCCAGTCGCAGGCAAACTCTATGAGTGAGGCCGAGGCTGAGAGCTACGGCGATATCATCTATCCGGACGTCAAAAACGAGCAGATAAAATACGTCGTAAAAAACATCCCCGTACTTGACGGCGCGATGCTAACGGACGCTAGGGTTGCCTTTGATCAGCGCACGAACTCGCCTATCATCAGCTTTACTTTAAACGCCGAGGGAGCTAGAATTTTCGGCGATTTTACCGGCGCAAACGTCGGCAAACGCCTAGCTATCGTGCTTGACGGTAGGGTTTACTCGGCTCCGTCGATAAACGAGCGAATCGGCGGCGGAAGCGGTCAGATAAGCGGCGGATTTAGCGTAGAGGAGGCTCACGACGTAGCTATCGCTCTTAGAAGCGGCGCTCTTTTAGCTCCGGTCAAAATGCTAGAAAAACGAAGCGTAGGACCAAGTCTAGGCGCCGATAGTATAAGACAATCTATGATCGCGCTAGCCTCGGCTTCGGTTTTGGTCGTGCTATTTATGATAGCTTATTACGGTGTTAGCGGCATTTTGGCAAATATCGCGCTTGTCGCAAATATCTTAATACTAGTCGCCGTGATGGCGATGTTCGGCGCTGCTCTAACGCTACCGGGAATGGCAGGTATAGTGCTAACCATCGGTATGGCGGTCGATGCTAACGTCATAATAAACGAGCGTATCAGAGAGCTGCTGCGCGACGGGGCCAGTATCGCAACGAGCGTGAAAAAGGGCTACGAGAACGCGATGAGCGCGATCATAGACGCAAATTTGACCACGCTTATCACCTCGGTCGTACTTTACGCCTACGGTACGGGTCCGGTCAAGGGCTTTGCCGTTACTATGGGTATAGGTATCATCGCCTCGATGATAACGGCGATCTTGGGTACTCACGGTATGTTTGATACGATTATAAATAAAATAGAAAAAAGCGGTAACACGCGGTTTTGGTTCGGTTATAAAAGGGTATAAATGCAATTTTTCTCAAAGGCACATGTTTATGATTTTATGAGCAAGCGCTACATCGCGCTAGCCGTCTCAGCCGTGCTATTTTTCGGTTCGCTTTTTTTGATGGCGACGAAAGGCTTTAACTACGGCATCGACTTTTCCGGCGGTACGCTCATCCAGGTGAAATACGATAGCGCGGTCTCGCTGGATAAAATTCGCGCGGCTTTAGCAAAAGACGAAGCTTATAAAAACGCGAGCGTTACGGAGTTTGGCTCAGCCGAAGAAGTTACGATTAGATTTTCGGGGGCAAACTCAAATTTGGGTAGCGACGTCGGAGCTGGCGTAGCCGAGCTTTTAAAAGATACGGGCAAATTTGAAATCCGCCGTACGGACGTGGTCGGACCAAAAGTCGGCGACGAGCTACGCGAAAAGGGCGTGATGGCGCTTGCGATCTCGCTCGTGGGTATTTTGATCTATATCGCGTTTAGATTTGAGTGGAGATTTGCGATGGCGGCGGTGGCCTCGGAGATACACGACGTCGTGATCACGATGGGTGCGATCAGCTTTTTTGCTATCGACGTAAATTTGGACACTCTTGCAGCGATCCTTACGGTCGTAGGCTACTCGCTAAACGATACGATCATCGTCTTTGACCGTATCAGAGAAAATATCAAAACCAGCAAGAGCACGCATCTTGACACGATAATAAACGAATCGGTCTCCGCGACGCTAACTAGAACGATACTCACTTCGGGCACCACGCTCATCACGGTCGTCGTGCTATTTTTGTTCGGCGGAGATATGATACACGGATTTTCTTTGGCGTTGATAGTGGGCATAGTCATCGGTACGCTTAGCTCGATATTCGTCGCTGCGCCTATGCTTTTGTGGTTTAAATTTAGCGTGGAGAAATACCGCGCTATGGAAGCAGAAAAGGCGCGCGTACAAAGAGAAAAAGACAAGCAACGCGCGATGTTTGAAAAAGGCACTATATAAGGAGAAGCGATGAACTGGGGCAAGGTTGTTTATATATTTTTCGCGCTTATGAGCCTAACGACGACGGCTGGGTTTTTATACGATAAAAACGAGATTGCGCTATTTGTTGCGGCGAGCGTAAACGTGATCTCGACGCTGCTAAAAATCGGCGTCAAAAACATCTTTGCCGCAGAGCTTTTTGCTAGCTCGCTAGTGGCTGACTTGCATCTTATTCCGGCTTTTGTGCTGCTTCAGGTAAACGGCAACGCACACATGGCGTATTCGCTAGCGATCGGCGCTGCTATAGCAAACATCTTTTCGTTAGCGCTTGTTTTGGTCGAGTCCGGCAAGACGCAAGAAGAATTTTAGGAGTAAAAATGAGTGAAATTTTAAAATACGAGCCGGCGAAAATAGAAAAAAAATGGCAAGAAATTTGGAGCAAAAACGGCGAATTTGAGCCCAAAGATGACTATAGCCTGCCTAAAAAATATATCCTAAGCATGTTTCCGTATCCTAGCGGACGTATCCACATGGGGCACGTGAGAAACTACACCATCGGCGACGCCTTGGCTCGCTACTACCGCAAGCGCGGCTACAACGTCCTTCATCCGATCGGTTTTGATAGCTTCGGTATGCCTGCGGAAAATGCGGCGATAAAGCACAAAATCCATCCTAAAATTTGGACTTACGAAAATATAGACTACATGCGCGGCGAGCTTGAGACGCTAGGGCTTAGCTTTTCTAAAAAGCGCGAATTTGCGACTTCCGATCCGCTTTATACTAAATTTGAGCAAGAATTTTTCATCAAAATGTACGAAAAAGGGTTGGTCTACCGCAAAAGCGCGGTCGTGAACTGGTGCGAATACGACCAAACCGTGCTTGCAAACGAGCAAGTCGAGGACGGGTGCTGCTGGAGATGTGGTAATGCCGTTATTCAGCGCGAGCTACCTGGCTACTACCTAAAGATCACCGACTACGCGCAAGAACTACTAGACGACCTAAAGCGCCTTGAGGGCAAATGGCCGTCTCAAGTGCTCACGATGCAGGAAAACTGGATCGGCAAGAGCTTTGGCTTGGAGTTTAAATTTGAGCTTGACGAGGAGTCGAAGCAAATTTTAGAAGGCGGCGAGCAGATAGAGGGGTTTGAGGTATTTACTACGCGCCCGGATACGATTTACGGCGTTAGCTACGCGGCCTTGGCGCCTGAGCACAAGATCGTAAAAAGGCTACTTGACGGCGGTAAGCTTGAGACAACAGCGGGTATGAGTGCAGCCGATATTCTTGAATATCAGTTAGATACCTTCCGTCGTACGCTTGAGCAATATAAGGCTCATCGTGGTAAGAAACTCATCTTTATTCATGGCAAGGGCGAAGGCGTATTGCGCCATGCTATCATCCACGAACTTAATTATAAATACAAGCATTATTCTTATCAAGATGCTTCTTTCCGTGAATACGGCTATGGAGCTACTCAGGTAACAATTAAATAAATTTTGCGTTTTATATGAAACACGGACTTATAAAGGTTGCTGCAGCCATTCCTGCAGTGAAGGTTGCAGATACAAAGTTCAACCTTATAGAAACAGAGAAGCAGATTACTGTTGCCGACGGGCAGGGCGTAGAGATTATTGTCTTCCCAGAGCTTTCGATAACGGGTTATACTTGTCAGGACCTTTTTCAGCAGCAGCTTCTTCTTGATGATACTGAGCAAGCCGTCATTGAATTACTCGAATTTACCCGCAAATTAGATATCACCGTCATTGTCGGTGCGCCTGTTGCTGTGGGTGCGCTGCTTCTTAATTGCGCATTGGTCATCCAACAAGGAAAACTCTTAGGCATCGTAGCTAAGACCTTCCTACCTAATTACAGCGAGTTTTATGAGAAACGATGGTTTGCGTCTTCACAAGACCTTCGCCCGCAGCATATTCTCTTTGCTGGTAATAATATTCTCGTAACGCCAGAGTTACAGATTTTCCGTACATCAGAGGGTGCAACCTTTGCCATTGAAATCTGTGAGGATGTATGGGCTCCAACGCCTCCAAGCAATCATCTTGCCTTGGCAGGTGCAGAGATTATCTTCAATCTTTCAACGAGTGATGAACTCATCGGAAAGCATGCTTACTTAAAGTCGCTCCTTGCTCAGCAGAGTGCTCGTACCATTAGCGGATATGTTTATAGCAGTAGCGGTTTCGGTGAGAGTACGCAAGATGTTGCCTTTGGTGGCAATGCGCTGATTTTTGATAATGGCTCACTTGTAAAGCAATCAGAGCGTTTCCAGCTTGACCCACAGTTAGTTATTTCTGAAATTGACATTGAAAATTTACGTAGCGAACGCCGCACCAATAGCACCTTTGTCAACGCACAACGTCCTGTTGCTTCAGGATTAGCGGGTATCACTGGGCAGATTGGCGAACTCGCCTTACATGTTGATTGTCAGCCTCCACTCAATCCTCGTGAGTTTACACTGACACGAGAGTTCGACCAGCATCCTTTCATTCCTAAGTCAGAGAATATGCAGGATGCCTGCGATGAAATTTATAACATTCAGGTCAGCGGATTGGCAAAGAGATTAGTACATACTGATTGTAAATCAGCCATTATCGGCATCAGTGGTGGACTTGATTCCACGCTTGCCCTCCTTGTTGTTGTCAAAACCTTTGACAAACTTGGGCTTGACCGTAAAGGCATCGTCGGTGTTACTATGCCGGGATTCGGAACATCGGGCCGAACCTATAAGAATGCTATGGCACTGATGGAAAATCTTGGTATTACAATTCGAGAGATTGATATTAAAGCCTCAGTTCTACAGCATTTTAAGGATATTGGTCATGACCCAGAGGTACATGATTCTACTTATGAGAATGCACAAGCACGTGAACGTACGCAGATTTTGATGGACCTCAGCAATCAGATGAACGGACTTGTCATCGGTACGGGTGACCTCAGCGAACTTGCCTTGGGCTGGTGTACCTATAATGGCGACCACATGAGCATGTACGCCGTGAATGCGGGTGTTCCAAAGACGCTGACACAATATCTTGTGCGCTATGCTGCCGATACGACTAAGGATGAGAACGTACGTCAGATATTGACCGACATCGTGGAAACACCTATCTCACCAGAGTTGAAGCCTGCTGATGCACAGGGAGATATTGCTCAGAAGACAGAAGACCTCGTTGGCCCTTACGAGCTTCACGACTTCTTCCTTTATTACGTTCTTCGTTGTGGTTTCCGCCCCTCTAAAATCTACTGGTTAGCCCAAAATGCTTTCCATGATGTCTATGCCGATGGTGTAATTTTACATTGGTTACGCATTTTCTTCCGTCGATTCTTCTCACAGCAATTCAAGCGTTCCTGCTTGCCAGACGGTCCAAAGGTGGGCAGTGTAAGCCTCTCCCCACGTGGTGATTGGCGGATGCCTACGGATGCCATGTCGACAGATTGGCTCAATGAGTTGGAAGAACTAGTATGATAAGGAAGCTATTTTTGTTGATAGTATTACATTTGATTCCCCTATGCGTGTTGGCACAGGGGAATCCTTTAGTCCATATCCCAATTACAGAATTACTCCAGTACCAAGTCCAGAAGGGTAAGCACAATGCAACGCCTTATTCCTTTACTAAATATGGACTTCGACAGATTCGGACAGAGCTTGTTGTCAATACCGGTGATTCACGCCAATTATGGGGATGGCACGTAACGCCAAATACTGATTTCGATCAATCTCGCCAACCACTTTATCGTATCTTTTCAAAAGTAGACAATAGTAGCATTGCTGTTATTGATGACAAAGCTGGGACACTGCAAATTATCTTTTGGGAT